>CAYWPF010000024.1:0-42878 GCA_964460065.1 uncultured Enterobacteriaceae bacterium | reverse complement strand
CAGTTCGAGAGAACGTTGGATTGTTTGACCAAAGTTCCTTTAGTAAATTTTTGTTACAGGGAAAGGATGCCCTTCCTCTCTTGAATCAAATCTGCGGAAACGAAATTAACGTGGCCGACGGCAAAGTAGTCTACACTCAAGATCTGCACGAGAGGGGCGGGATTGAAGGGGATATAACCGTGACTCGTCTCGATCGGGAGCAGTTCTTACTCGTAGACAGTGCCGCGCAACAACCGCAACTCGCCTCTTACGTAAGATCTTTTATCGATGGCGATAGTCGGGCATACCTAACAGACGTAACGTCCGCATATGCAGTGGTTAGCATCATGGGACCGCGCTCACGGACTCTCTTAGAGCCGCTTACTGACACAGACCTTTCAAACGAGAACTTCCCGTTCGGTACCGCACAGAGAATTGCTCTTGCGTCTGCTCAAGTACTTGCTCTACGCACCACCTATGTAGGTGAGTTGGGATGGGAGTTGCACGTGCCCACGGAATTCGCCGTCGGCGTCTACGATGCGCTGATCAAAGAGGGCAGGGGTTTCCAGCTAAAACACTGTGGTTACCACGCCCTCGATTCTTTGCGCATAGAAATGGGGTTTAGACATTGGGGCCACGACATAGGGGATACAGATACTCCCTTTGAAGCAGGCTTAGGATATGCTGTCCGTCTAGAAAAGCCGTCATTTTTGGGGAAGGAAGTTCTAGAGCGCCAAAAGACACAGGGTATTCAGAGGCGTTTAATTCAATTTGTTCTGAACGATCCGGCTCCGCTTCTGTACCACAACGAACCGATTCTCCGAAATGGTTCGATCGTGGGTATTGTCACCTCCGGTGCCTACGGACATACCGTCGGCGCCGCAGTTGGACTAGGCTACGTTCCGATCCAGCCCCTCGCTAAGGCGCGTTCTCTACTCGACGCCGATTACCAAATCGATGTGGCGGGGACGCTTGTGTCCGCGACACCCTATTTACGGTCGGTATACGATCCGGAGGGGATGCGAGTAGCAGGGTGAGCGATAGGGTCACCCTGCTTTAGACTATAGTCAGAAACACAGATGACCAACCACAACCACGCACACATCACCCAGAGGCCAATCTTGGACAGCACATGTGCCTATTAGAAAGGGCTTACTCCGGGCCAGGCTTTGATGTTGGAATTGGACATGGTAGGATTTATCGGCACATAGAAGACAATATAGTTAGCCTTGTAGTCAATGCCTTCAGGGGCAGGTCCGAGCAATTGATGACTGCGGGTGGCATTGCAAGACGAATCGTGGGGGATCTGGATGTGCCAGCATTCTATCTAGTACCGGAACGGGTGGAAAATTGGGTAGAGGTATTCCAGGAGCGGACAGGGCGGAAGGTGCTGGAGGAGGACCTGAAGTCGCGGCCGAAACGGTACCGCTGCGTTTACGATCTTTACCTGTCCTACCCCTGAGGATCCAGTGCCTTGGCCTTGGCAGCGTTCGATAAGCGAAAAAGGCGGCCGACAAAAGACGTCGCCTAACTATTCTTAACTGCCTGATTTGATCGCTGACTAGGCACCACGTTTTTCTTCGTCAGCCGCCGTCGGTCCATCTACCTTGTACAACTTTTGCGCGTTATCCCAAAGGATTTTCCTGCGCACATCTGCTTCACAGTCGTCGAGACCTTCGCGGATTCTATCATGGACCTCTTGCCCGAACAGCGAGGTTGGGTGCGGAAAGTCCGTCTCAAACATAATTTTGTCTACACCGACTTTATCGATAAGTCTGCGCGGAGCCACTTGTTCAAACCAATAACAAGCATAAACGTTACGGGCAAAGTATTCCGACGGCAGCATGTCCAGATCAGGACGCTCTTCCGGTACCCGATTCCCCAAAAACTGGTAGTCTAATGCCTCCAGGGCAAAGGGAATCCAGCCTATGCCGCTCTCTACTGATACGAACTTTATACTAGGGTAGCGCGCCAGCACGCCCGACACGAGCAGGTCGCTCAGCTGCACTCCGTTACGAAGAAAAACCTCGACCGACAGCTCTGCAAAAGCAGTCATCTTTCCGTATTTCGCTACCTTTTCCTTCGGTAGGCCTCCGGTCATGTTCCCGGACCCGATGTGGAAACTAATAGGCTGATCAAGCTCGCATGCCACCTCCCAGAGAGGGTTCCAGTGTTCATCCCCCAAGAGAGGTTGGCCGAGCGATTGTGGCTCCCCCGTAAATAGAATTCCCTTGTGACCCATTGCGTGGCCTCGCCTTACTTCCCGGACCGCCGCATCTACGTCCCAAAACGGAGTCGATGTAATCGGCAACAGCCTTCGTGAGTCGGCCGACGCCCATTCTGTTTGCCAGTCATTATAGACCTTTACACAGGTTTCCTTCAGGTCAGGATCTTTAAGTTTAAGAAATTCCTGGTTTCCAAATCCTGCAACATTGGGATACATAACCATGGCCCATATGCCCATCTCATCCATGTACTTCAGACGTTCTTGAGCATCGAATGCGCCCGGGTGCATCTCTTCGTAGGAGGTCGGCCAATTGGTCATGTCACCCACTCCTGCTGTAGCAGTCAATCCCGGGTTTGCTATCCGCCGGTCGCCCAGAAACCACCACTGCCGTCCCTTACCGTCGAGGTCAATACGTGGCACATCATCCTTCATGCTTGCTGGAACCCGGCTCGTCCAAAGATCTGGTGTCTCGGTTACATGGGTATCAACATCGATAATCTTGTAGCCACTCATTATTGGACCTCCTTTTGCGCTCTACCACCGTAGGGACAACGTATCTCACTGTAACAATGTTGCCAAGCCGCTCCCGAATGTTCTGATTGTCACAGAATTCGGCACGGCCGGGTAAAGAGAAGTTGTAATGGAATACCTAACTATATTACGCTAAAATAGGAAAAAAGGTCGCATGGGAGGTCCTGTTATGCCTTTGGAAAATACAAATGTCCTCGTACAAGAGTTTCGGCTCAACAACGTTGCAGCCGAGTTCGAAAAACACAGCCAGGCAGAAATTGAAAGACAACAAAGTACCGAAAACGACTTCGATGAACACTTGTACCAGGAGGCCGTAGCCCTAGTATTGAAGAAACTGAGCCACCACTGACGTGCTTTGATGATCATTAAGAACCTTTCCGCTTCAACCGTCCTACGGTACTCCCAGTTGGAGCTGCAGAATTTGCCTCCTCGCGGTATCATCGGAGTGAGCGGGTCCAATGAGTCGGGAAAGACGACGATCGCTGAAACAATCTGCCTGGCATTCTTCGGGCGAACATTCAGCCACGACGAGAATGAACTCCAAGAAACCATTAAATGGGGAGAATTTGAAGGTAGCGTCACGCTTGAGTTCTCGGGCCAGGATCAGAGGGATTACAGTATAACGCGGGCTTTCGATGCGGACGGAAACCATTCGGCGCAATTACGTTTAGTAGGCGACGAGCGCCCGTTTTTGCGCGGAGTGATGGCGGTAAATCACAAGCTCGAGGAACTTGCCGGCTTTGACTATAATAATTTCGTCGGATCGTTCTATCTTGCTCAGCGGAATATTTCCGCGCCTCACGAAATAAAGAAGAGGGTCAAGTCTCTCGCGGGCGTGGATACCTTAGAGTTCGTGTCCAACGACTGTGGGTCCGAGTTCCAAACCCTTCAAGAGAATATTGGCTCAATTTACAGTGAGCTGAAAAAACTTAAGGATCAGCGTCAAGGGTTAAATATTGATCCAGCGCTTTTACCAAGAATCAAAACAAACATTAGAGCACATAAAGAACACATCACACAGCTAGAGCAGGAAAAGGATGCGTTGAATGGCCAATTAGTAAAATTAAAAGAGCACGCCACTCGCGTCACCGACGAAGTGAAAACCGTTCACGAAGTGAACAGTCATAGTTTCGTCGAATGGGTAGAAGTCAGCCAACGCCTTAAGGAAGCGGTAAAGCGAGCACTAAAGCAACTAGATACATCGCGACGGTCAGGCAGGGACTCCTTTTCATCGCCCCTTTTGTCATGGATAGAGGAATTACAGGCGCACCTCGGGGAATATCGCTTCCTCCGTGCTTCGGTCTCCGCCTACAAGACGACGCTATTAGAGCTCACAAATACCGTCGTGAGTGGAGAGCCGACTGCCCGGCGGTCTCTCCCGTTACAGAGACGCTCGATAGCGAACTTGCTCGGACCCATGCAATCAAAGTACGCGAAGTTGTCCCGGGCGCTCTTCACAACGGTAATCATCTCATTAGGCATTTGGGCGAGCATCTGGTACACCGAGCACGGCCCGGATTTAGCTACGAACCATTGGTTGCGAAGCGGGATAGAAACGGCAAAGATCCAAGGTTTAGATCTGATGGTAATTGGAGGTTTTGCCGGATTGCTTTCTCTATGGCTGCTTGCCTCAACCCTCGTACAAAGCTGTAGTATCTTACTAGCAAAGCAAGAGTCCACGAGACTGCTAAGGAAAGAGGAGTTCCTTAGTGCCATTATCCGCAAGATAGAAACCCTGGATACCCTTCCCGTTCCAGACGAGCTTAGAATATTAAGGACGCTCAATGACAAAGGGATAGCGGAGTCCCTAAAGAACTTTGTGACGGGGGCTGCAAAAGCACTATACGAACCTCATGCCCTCCTCACATTTACGACTTCACTTTCTTCGGCCCATAAAACATTTGAAGAAGGCTGGGGCAAAGTCGTCGAGAGGATTTTAGAGGAACGAGATCGAACCATCACTGGTGCTTCAGAGACGCGGTCCAAGATAACGGAAACGCTTTCGGCGCAAAGAGACGAAGAGGCCCGGTTACAGAAAGCCACACAATTAGACACCCTAGAGAACGAATTGGAAGGCGAGTGCAAATCTCGCGCCCACGACGCGAGTGTTCGTACTATAGCACGAACACTCTTGGCAGGGTCGCACCGTCGCCTGGTTAGCCGTTTCAACCTTGAGATCAGACGCGTAGTCGGACAGATATTACCGCGGCTGACCGAGGATAGATATCAAACTATGCAGATCGATCACAATCTAAATATACTGGTTTGGTCGAACGAAAAAGGCAATTTTGTTGCGATGGGTGAAGTGTCCGGTGGGGCCTTTAACCAGATCATGCTCGCTTTACGTTTCGCCTTATCACAGGCCTTGGTAACGGCCTCACGGTGCGGCCCGGCATTTATCATCTTGGACGAACCCTTTGCCTTCTTTGATACAACAAGAGACGGTGCCGCTTTGGAGACGCTACCGCGACTCAGTCGCGACATACAACAGTTATGGGTAATTGCACAACGGTTCGATGATGATACATCTTTTAAACTGCATCTACGTTGTACAGGAGACACGGACGTCTTAGTGTCCGAAGGCAATAGGGCAGTCGTGTACGAACTGAAACCGGACCGGGACTAACCTTAGGAGGCGGCATGGATTTCGAACTCACACCGGAGCAGCAAAATTTCCGCACTGAAATAAAGGAGTTCTTGGCCTCAGAGTTGACTGCCGATGATTGTGTCGAAGACGGATGGATTAGCGGATATTCGAGGGAGTTTTCACAAAAATTGGGGCGGCGAGGATGGATAGGATTAACGTGGCCAAAACAATATGGAGGCCAAGAGAGATCCTACCTGGACCGTCTCATTTTGACGGAAGAGTTGCTCCGAGCTGGCGCCCCCGTGGCAGCGCATTGGCTCGGGGACCGTCAGGTCGGCCCGGCACTCTTGGCTTACGGTAGTGAAGAGCAGAAAAACGAAATTCTTCCTATGGTTTGCAAAGGAGAGGCCGTGTTTTGCCTTGGCATGAGCGAACCCGGGGCAGGCTCAGACTTAGCGTCGCTCCGTACGCGGGCCGTCGACGAAGGGGACCACTTTTTGCTGAATGGCCAAAAAATCTGGACTAGCTTTGCTCACGTGGCAGACTACGCCTACCTGGTAGCCCGTACAGACACTGACGTACCAAAACATAAGGGTATTAGCGAATTTCTAGTTGACATGAACACTTCAGGCATTGAAGTCCGACCCCTTATCGATTCTACGGGTGAACACCACTTTAACGAAGTGTTCTTCGACAATGTAAAGGTACCAAAGGAACGTTTGATTGGAGTTCAAAACCGCGGATGGTACCAGATCGCGTCTCAACTCGACTACGAAAGAAGCGGCATCGAACGGCTCCTTAGCAATTATCCGCTGTTCCGAGACACCGTGCGCTATGCGCAGGAACAGGGTCTAACTAAAGATCCCTGGGTCAGAGATATATTAGCAAAACTACACATAGATCTCGAGCTCGGCCGAGCCATGGTATACAAGGTTGCTTGGTACCTAACCCAAAAAATTGTTCCTAACTACGAAGCTGCATTAGCCAAATGCTTTTGCACAGAAGTCGAACAACGCGTTGCTAATACGGTGACGGAATTGCTGGGCGATTACGCCACTCTCCTCCCGGATTCTCCTCATGCGCGATTGGCCGGGCGCGCCGCGAGAGAGTATATTTACGCACCCGCTTATACCATTCAAGGCGGGAGCAGTAATATTCTAAGAAACATTATCGCTATCCGAGGACTCGGCCTGCAAGCTGGTTAAATGAAAGGGCGCCGCGGCGGGGGTAAGCATGCTGCTATCTGAAAAGGTTGTATTGATCACCGGGTCGGCTCGTGGAACGGGAGCAGGGATTGCACACGCATTCGCCAGAAATGGCGCTAAAGTAATTATTAATCAGGTCCAGGAGGAAGGCGATCCCGACAACGTTGTGCAGACTATTTCAGATGCAGGCGGAGAGGCACACGCTATAAAATCCGACATTACCGACGAGCAACAAGTGCGAGCGCTGCTGCACGAGGCCGAAAAACGGTTCGGTGGCATCGATGTTTTGGTGAGCAATTACGCTGGTACCATTCCGCGGAAATCCTTTCTCGAGACGCGCTGGAACGATTGGCAAATTCAGCTCGACACTACCTTGAAGGCGGCGTTTCTATGCAGCCAGGCGGTCCTGCCTCATATGAAAAGACGCCGGTGGGGCCGGATCGTAAGTATAAATACAATCGGAATACATGAGCCACGAACCAATTACCACGCATACACCTCAGCAAAAACTGCCATGCTTGGTTTTTCGCGGAATTTGGCCGTGGAAGTAGGCCAGTATAATATTACCGTAAACATTGTGTCCCCAGGTCTAACCCTCACCCGCGAAGTGGAGAAATCCCTAACACCCGAGGCACGTCAAAAACACGAAAAACGTGTCCCCATGCGCCGCATTGGAACCGTGCAGGATACGGCGAATGCCGTGCTTTTCTTTGCCTCGGAACTCGGCAGTTTCGTAACAGGCCACTATATGCCAGTCTGCGGTGGCCAGGTTTTCACGTAGCATTCGCTGTCGGAACCGTCGCCAGGTCCCCCAGCATTCCCAGGGTCCCCCGTAGTCAAGAGCACCGTACACGAAAATTGCGACCTTACAGAAAACGACTGAATCGACAGACTTAAGGAGCCAAAGATGGCGCGGATAGGAATCGCACTCTTCACACCAACTATATCTGACATGATGAGGGTTGCAAAACTCGCGGATAACGCTGGGTTTGATTCACTATGGAACGGCGAATTTTTCAATCGAAATGGTCTCGTCACCCTAGCGGCCGTCGCATCATGTACGAAGCGAGCACGCATAGCCACAGGCATCGCGTATGCTTATATGCGCAATCCGGTGTTGAACGCGACGGGCGCCATGGATCTCGACGAGCTGTCAAACGGACGCATGATCCTTGGACTGGGAAGCGGCACTCGATCCATGAACGAAGGATGGTACGGCGAGGCCTTTGAGCCCCGGTCTGCACCGAAAATGAAAGAATGTGTTCAGGTGATTCGTCAACTGTGGGAATGCCACGGTGGCGGTGGTTTTAAGTACGATGGAGAGTTCTACAAACTGAACATACCTGCCTATTCGCGCCCCCACATCGTTCGGGATCGAATTCCGCTTTATCTAGCTGCCGTACAAAAAGGAATGCTTCGCGTGACCGGTGAGATAGCTGACGGGCTGGTGGGACATCCCTTGTACACGCGGAGATACATACAGGAATTTATCAAACCCAACCTCTTGCTGGGAGCCCAACGATCTGGACGGGTCGCGACCGATATAGACGTTGCGACATTGCTGATTACCTCTATCAGTTACGACCGAGAAAAAGCTATCCGCGACGCAAAAAATCAGATCGCCTTCTACGCATCTGTCAAGTCATACGAAGGCATCTTGGATCTGCACAATTGGCAAGAGGAGAAACAAAAGATATGGGAACATTTTAGAACATTCGATCTGCCCAAGATGGCCGCAGCGGTGACGGATGACATGGTAGAACAAATAGCGATTGCTGGCACCCCCGACGAATGTCGCGACCAAATTAGAAAATGGGAAGGGGTTGTTGACCTTCCCATACTTTATTCGCCTACAGCAGGAGTGAGAAAAGACCAGGTCATAGAAAACCATGAGCTTATAGTAAAAACATTCGGGGAATGAACTATTCACCAAATGAACCCTATCCGCAAATGAGAGCAATCGCAAAAAAGATGTTATACGATTTGTGGAACGAATATTTTTCTCGGAACAGATCGTGGAAACTGAATCAGCCATAGGGATATTCGACTCCGGAATTGGCGGACTCACAGTATATAAAGAAATAGTCCGACTTACGTCCAGCGAAAATCTCATTTACCTGGGAGATACAGCGCGTTGCCCCTATGGGACAAAGTCCAATGACGTGGTTACACAGTATGCGTGCGAGAACAGCGAATTCTTGGTTGAACGAAACGTTAAGATGCTCGTCGTCGCCTGTAATACGGTCTCAGCCGTCGCCCTCAGCACACTCAAAAAGCGATTTGATATTCCGATCATAGGCGTCATCGATCCCGGCGCAACGGCTGCAGTGAGAGCTACGAATAACGGAAAGATAGGGGTCATTGGTACGGATTCCACAATTGCGAGCGGCGCGTACACTCAAGCCATAAGACGTATTGATACCGCCGTGGAAATATATACACGTGCTTGCCCCTTATTCGTTCCGTTGGTCGAGGAAGGTTGGACAGATAACGAGGTCAGTCGCTCTACTGTAGCTACGTACCTGAACAGTCTCAAGCAGAGCGGTATAGATACCATGATCCTAGGCTGCACCCATTACCCACTTCTCAAAAGTGCAATTCATGCATATATGGGAACCGGGGTGACACTAATTGATTCCGCTGAGGAAACAGCACGTTCGGTTATCGCGGCGTTGCCCTCACGTGAACATTCCACGATTGTGGAAGCCGGCCGAGTAAGCTTTTTTGTAACCGACAGCCCTGACCGTTTTATTAGAGTGGGATCCCGTTTCATAGGAGATGTTGTCCAATCAGCCGTCCGCCTACACCGATAGCGCGACAAAGCGCAGAAGTTATGATGCAATACAAGGCAGTCTCTGCCCCAAAAAGGATGAGCGGCGCGGTCGTCGAATGAAGCCAGCCCCGCTCGACAGTCATTTTGTCACGGCTCTCCAAGAAGTGAACTGCAGGTGAAAAAATGTTAGCACAATTGGCCCAGAAGATATTCGGTAGTAAAAACGAGCGGGAGTTAAAACGCATTAAACCAATCGTCCAAGAAATTGCCGCACACGAGCCCACCCTAAAAGAGCTATCGGTGGAAGAATTGAGGGCGAAGACAGACCTCTTCCGAGAACGCATCCGGGAAGCGACGCACGCAACCAGGGCACAGCTCGATACGGCCCGAGGTGAGTTAAATACAGACTCCGAACAACGAGATCGTCCCGACGAGGCCTACAATATTGATCTAGAGCATCTGCAGGAAGACGTGGACCGCCTTGAGAAAGAGATGCGTGATGTTGAAGCCGACATCTTGGATACTATTCTTCCCGAAGCTTACGCGACGGTTCGAGAAGTATCTCGCCGGGTTACCGGAATGCGTCACTACGATAGCCAAATGATCGGCGGGATAGTTCTACATCAAGGCAGAATATCGGAAATGAAAACGGGCGAGGGAAAAACGCTGGTAGCGACCCTTCCTTTGTACCTCAACGCACTGCTAGGGCACGGGGCTCATCTCGTGACGGTAAATGACTACCTCGCCCGCCGTGACGTGCAATGGATGGGGCCTATCTACCACACCCTAGGACTTTCCACCTCTTCTGTCGTTCACGACACTAGTTTCATTTTTGATCCTGAACATACGGTAAATGACTATCGGTTTGTGAATCTTCGTCCGGTTTCGCGAAAAGAATCATTCAACGCAGATATCACGTACGGAACCAACAACGAGTACGGATTCGATTACTTACGCGACAACATGAAATTTGATTTGAACGAATACGTGCAGCGCAAGTTGCATTTTTCCATCGTTGACGAGGTAGACAACATCCTCATCGACGAAGCTCGCACCCCCCTCATTATTTCTGGTCCGACCGATGAATCGACAGACAAGTATTACTCCCTAAATCGCGTAATCCCCCGACTTCAAGATGATAGCGACTATTCGGTAGACGAAAAACTGAAGGCCGCTACTTTAACTGAGGAGGGTGTGGCAAAAGTCGAGCGTATCCTTGGTGTGCGCAATTTGTATGATCCAACCGAAATCGGAACGCTACATCACGTCAACCAAGCGCTGAAAGCACATGCTATCTTTAAACGTGACGTGGACTACGTGGTAAAAGATGGCGAAGTCATGATCGTCGACGAATTTACGGGGCGGCTCATGCCAGGTCGGCGCTGGTCGGATGGGTTACACCAGGCAGTTGAGGCAAAGGAAGGCGTAAAGATTCGCGAAGAGAACCAAACACTCGCTACAATAACGATACAAAACTACTTTCGCATGTACCACAAGTTATGTGGGATGACTGGAACTGCGGACACAGAGGCAGTTGAATTTAAAAAGATTTACGACCTCGACGTGGCCGTAATACCGCCAAACAAACCAATGGTTCGGGCTGATCATGCGGATGTCGTTTATAAAACCGAGAAGGAGAAATTCCAGGCGGCAATCGATGACATTGTGGAATGCCACAAGCGAGGGCAACCGGTCCTCGTCGGTACAGTCTCGGTCGAAAAATCAGAACACCTGAGCAAGTTACTCAAGCGGCAAGGGGTGAAACACAATGTGTTAAACGCGGTCAATCACGAAGCCGAGGCTAATATCATAGCTCAAGCCGGCCGATTTGGCGGCGTCACTATAGCGACAAATATGGCGGGCCGAGGTACCGATATTCTGCTAGGCGGGAATCCCGAATTTCTCGCGCAGGCCGAAATCGAAAAGCAATGGGTAAATAAGGCCAGTGCCTCTCAATCGGACAAGGGGTCAAAAAAGGCTCCCGGAAAAACAAAAGGCTATGAAGAGGAACTAGAAGAAATCCGCAGTGACTATAATTCCATGAAGACACAGGCGGAAAAGAAATACCAACCCCTGTGGGCGCCATACGAAATGGAACGCAACGAAGCCCTCAAACGAATGACGGAAACCTACCGGCCCTACCTCCTGGCGACGGTTGGAAAGACACGCGACGAATTTCTTTCATGTTCGGAAAATATCACAAAGGCGGAAAGCATTTTGTCGACCGAAGAGCTGTCGCGTTTCGCGAGTAACCGAGAAGCCTACGAACTTGCACTCGCTGAGTACGATAAGGTAATAGGTCCCGTCCTCAGTGACGACCAACGGAACGCGTTGAACGAATCGCGCGACGACCTGACCGCACTCCTCGCGAGTGAGGGCAACTTCAATGAAAACAAAGAACGCATGCAACTGGCAGCTCACCGTTGTGAAACGTCGCTGGAATCATACAATCAAAGTTTATTGCAAGTCAGCGTTAACGCGGAAAATGTAGGCTCATCTTCTATAGTAAGCTTTGAGGACGCACGCGACAGTTATCAGGAAAGTCAAAAGCAGTATAAAAAGGCGGACAGCCAGTACGACGGGGCGCGCAAACCCTATGAAGAAGCTATGGCCGAGGCGGAGCGCATTTACGAAGAGAAAAGGAAGGCTCACCAGAAAGTACTTGAAGAAGTGCGTGCGAGACTAGAAAAAGAACCAAACCTCTACCAGCAAAACTTCGACGGCCTACAAGAAAAATACGAGGCGATTTGCGAAGAAGAGCGCAACCAGGTCGTGGCTGCCGGTGGAGTACACATACTCGGGACCGAAAGACACGAGTCTAGACGAATAGATAACCAATTACGGGGCAGGGCGGGCCGGCAAGGCGATCCAGGATCTTCACGCTTCTACCTGTCACTAGAAGATGACCTTCTCAGAATTTTTGGCGCGGAACGCGTGCAGAAAATAATGGACCGGTTGGGTATGGAAGAAGGCGAACCAATCGAACACACCCTAGTGACGCGCGCTATAGAAAATGCTCAGGGACGCGTTGAGGGTCATAACTTCGACATCAGAAAACATCTCTTAGAGTACGATGACGTCATTAACAAACAGCGAGAGGTTATCTATGAACAGCGTCGTCGATTTCTGGCAGGAGAAGGCGTTAGAGAACAGATCCTTGGTATCGCTAAAGATCTAGCCGCCGAGGACGTCGGAACGTACGCTGAGGCCGATCCCTCCTCCGAGGACGGGGATTGGAAAGGCCTTGACGAAACCCTTTTCCGTCATTTCAATATGCGGCTTGATATTACAGATGAGGACAAATCCGCGCTGGGGACGCAGGAATTGCAAGAGACGGTCTCGGACCGTGTCGTCGCTCAGTATACGGAAAGGGAACAGAATTTCACACCTCCCGTAATGAGGTACCTCGAAAAAGTGATCATGCTCCAAACCATGGATGCTTTGTGGAAGGACCATCTGCTCTCAATGGACCACCTGAAGGAAGGTATCGGACTTCGCGGCTATGCGCAAAAAAACCCACTACAGGAATACAAAAAGGAAGCCTACGATTTGTTCGACGACCTGTCTCGACGAATGGAAGAAGATGTAATTGAGAAGCTATACACTGTTCAGGTAGGTCGTCGAGAAGACGTTGAGAAATTAGAACAACAGCAGGGAGGCGGACCTCCTCTGTCAACCAACGATAGTAGTAGTCGGCCGGCTTTGCCACGAAAACACAATACATTACCGGGAGCACGGGTGCCCGGAGTTTCTAATCAGGTACAAACCTCTCACGTGCAAACTGTAAGGGACACTCCGAAAGTTGGGCGAAATGACCCTTGTCCCTGTGGGAGCGGGAAGAAGTACAAAAAATGTCATGGGAAATAGTCTCACGCCCGTAAGTATTCTTTGTCAGAGTATTTAAGCAATGAAATTGTCCATAAAAAGAGACAGGATACGTGTTCCAGGTTTCAAATTCGCGGGGGTTTCTTGTGGTTTAAAACCCAGCGGAAAAAGAGACCTTGCATTGATGTTCTCCGCTACGCCTGCTGTGACTGTAGCCGGTTTCACCAGGAATCAAGTGAAGGCGGCACCGATTTTGTACGGGGAGAAGGTCATGCGACGGGGCTCACTGCAAGCGATAATAGTCAATAGTGGAAATGCAAATGCATCTACTGGAAAACCCGGCCTCACACTCACGCACCAAACGTGCAAAGCTGTCGCCGCGGCGGTAGCTATACCTCAGACCTCTGTGTTGCCGTCTTCCACAGGCGTTATAGGTGTCCTGCCGGCGTGGGGAAAGATGCGTCCGGGCATCGACAAAGCTGCGAGGGCACTTTCGCCCAACGGGTTTTGGAATGCGGCTGAAGCCATCATGACCACCGATGCCTTCCCGAAAGTGGCTACGAAGCGCATGATGCTCAACGGAAAAACAATCACTATTGCTGGCATGGCCAAAGGCGCTGGTATGATCAATCCCAATATGGCAACTATGCTTTGTTACGTTTTTACCGACGCGAACGTCGACCATACGGCCCTCCAGAATATCTTAGATTACACTCTCCCGTATTCTTTCAACGCGATTTCTGTAGACGGCGATACAAGTACGAACGATACTCTAGCGCTCGTGGCTAACGGGTCGGCAGGAAATCCCCTGATCCGCCGAAACAGAGCCGGTTATCTCGCACTGCGGGATCAAATTGGAGCCGTATTGAAGACGCTCGCTCGCTACTGTGTTCAAGACGGAGAAGGCGCGACAAAAGCGGTGGATATATTCGTGGAAGGTGCGCGGTCACACCAAGAGGCGGAAGCTATAGCCCGGACAGTAGCGAATTCCTCTCTGGTTAAGACCGCGTTCTTTGGCGGGGATCCGAATTGGGGTCGTATTGCCTGTGCCGTTGGATATTCGCCCGCCAAAATCAATCAGGATCGTTTGAGCATCTCTATAGGAGATGTCCCCATTGGAAAAAATGGCATGAGCACCAGCAAAGCGAACATAAAAAAAGCTGCTCGCGTCATGGCCCGTTCGGCCTTTTCCGTAAGCATACAACTCCATCTGGGACGTGGGAGAGCTCACGTGCTGACCTCAGACCTCTCCTCAAGATACGTTCACTTCAATTCAAAATATACGACATGATGCAAAATCACAGAACCCTGCTTCCACTGGGTTGGATTGGGCATAGAATGCCGAAGCTAGCGCAGCGTTTCCAGCTTTTTCAGTGCTAACTCATTGACCATTCGTGGATTGGCTTTTCCACCCGTCGCCCTCATAACCTGCCCAACAAAAAATCCAATTAGTTTCTCTTTCCCCGCAAGAAAAGCCTGAACTTTATCCGGATGCTCGGCCAGCACAGTCTCCACTTGCGCCGCTAATGCCCCACTATCACTCACCTGGCGAAGCCCGTTTTTCTCCACTATCTCCTCAGGGGACAACTTATTGTCTCGCATCTCCGAAAAGACAGTTTTAGCTATGGTTCCGCTAATAACGTCGGTTTTTATAAGCGAAACGAGACGGCCAATATGCTGTGGAGGGCACGGCCATTCACGAATTTGAAGGGTCGCATCTAATTTCTCTTCCTTGATAAACCGTAACGCCACATCCATTGTCCAGTTGCTCACTAGCTTGGCCTCATCCGGGCAGGACGCCACGGCTGCCTCAAAGTAATCAGCAACATCCCGGCGGGCGGTCAATATTTCAGCATCATAGGGAGGTAGTCCGTAATGGCTTACGAATCGTTCCCGTCGTGCCGACGGGAGTTCAGGTATGGATTCTCGTTCACGGGCAATCCAAACATCATCCACCACTAAGGGCATCAGATCTGGGTCTGGGAAGTACCTGTAATCATGCGCAAGTTCTTTACTCCTCATCGTCCTAGTGATTTCTCGCTCTGAGTCCCAGAGCCGAGTTTCCTGCACAACTCGTTCCCCAGATTCCACAACACCAATTTGCCTTTGCGTTTCGTAACGAATGGCTTTCTCAACCGCCTTAAACGAGTTCAGGTTTTTCGTCTCAGTACGAGTTCCTAAAGTTTCAGTGCCTACGCGTCTTACCGATACATTCGCATCACACCTGAGGCTCCCTTCTTCCATGTTGCCGTCACATATGCCGATGTACTGCAAAATCGACCGCAAATTACGGAGGTACACGCTAGCTTCTTCCGCAGAACGGATGTCCGGTTCGCTTACTATTTCCAGCAACGGTATACCGGTACGATTCAAGTCGACTAAACTGCTGTCAGGTTCCGCGTCATGAATGCTCTTGCCTGCATCCTCCTCCATGTGAATGCGCGTCAGACCGATCTTCTTAGATGAAGTGTCGCCGTCAACTTCCACATATCCATGCTCGGCTATAGGTAAATCAAACATGCTGATCTGATAGCCTTTTGGAAGATCCGGATAGAAATAGTTTTTCCGTGCCCATCTACTACTGTGCGTAATGCTGCACTTTGTTGCCAAAGCCGCACGTACGGCAAAATCCACCACCTTTTTGTTGAGTACCGGCAGAACACCAGGTAACCCCAAGCACACCGGGCACGTATGGTGGTTGGCTTCCGCCCCAAACGCCGTCGGACAACCACAGAAAATTTTCGACTTAGTCAACAGTTGCGCATGCACCTCTAAACCGATAACCGACTCGTATTGCATTGCTTTCTTCCTACTTTCCCTCCGTCAAACCCTCCACCAGACAATTCCTGTTGCACCCCAAATTGACCTAGAGGGGAGGGCGCGATTCATAGTAGTCGTTGTTGCGCTCAAAAGTATAACCGGCTCTGAATATAGTTTCCTCTTGAAACGGCTGGCCGATTAACTGAAGACCAATGGGCAGATTTTTTTGGTCAAATCCGCATGGTACAGACAACGCCGGGAGCCCCGCCAAATTGACTGCCGTCGTATAAACGTCGGACAAATACATTGTTAATGGGTCCTCTATTCTTTCACCGATCCGGAACGCGGTTGTTGGGGACACAGGTGCAAGCATAAAATCGCAATTTTTAAAGGCTTCCTCAAAATCCGCGCGGACGAGCGCTCGCACTTTTTGCGCCTTAAGATAATACGCGTCATAATACCCCGCGGAGAGTACGAATGTACCAAGCATAATCCTTCGCTTGACTTCGTCTCCAAAACCATTTGCCCTAGTTTCCAGATACATCGTAGCAATGTCCTTCACGTCCTTAGCTCTGTAGCCGTAGCGGACACCATCATAGCGTGCCAGATTCGAGCTCGCTTCCGCTGTCGCTATTACGTAGTACGCAGCAATCGCATATTCTGTGTGGGGCATCGAAATATCCACAATTTCTGCCCCGAATCCCTTCAGTTGTGAGATGGCACGGGTTATAGCCTGTTTTACGTCCTCTTGGAGGCCATCCACGAAATACTCCTGCGGCACTCCTACTCGTAAACCATCCACACCGCGATCAATGAATTGGGTATAGTCGGGGCTAGGTCGATTGACTGAAGTAGAATCTCGAGTATCGTGCCCCGCAATAATCGTTAAAAGTATGGCCGAATCCCTGACCGTCTTCGTACAAGGCCCCACTTGGTCGAGAGATGAAGCGTACGCGATCACACCAAATCGGCTTACGCGCCCGTACGTAGGCTTAAGCCCAACGATTCCACAAAAGGCCGCAGGAAGTCGAATGGACCCGCCGGTATCTGTCCCCAACGAGGCACAGGCCTGGTCGGCCGCAACGGATACCGCAGACCCTCCTGAGGATCCACCTGCAACTCGTTCGGTATCCCACGGGTTTCTACAGACACCATAGGCCGAATTCTCATTCGACGATCCCATTGCAAATTCGTCGCAGTTCAACTTGCCAATGATGATAGCTCCCGAACGCTTGAGCCGTTCGGTAACCGTCGCATCATAAGGCGCAACAAAATCTTGTAGAATTTTTGAGCCCGCCGTTGCCTGCATACCTTCTACTAAAATTACATCTTTCAGTGCCACCGGTATCCCAGACAAGGCTTCCAAGTCTCCACCTTCGCGGATAACCTTGTCTACTTCCATTGCCTGATTGAGGGCCTGATCGTGATTAGTAGACAAATAAGAGCCGAGGTAGGGATCCGTAGCATCTATCCGCGTGAGGACGGCATTAACGAGTTCTACGGCACTAATCTCACCAAGCCTGAGCTTCGTCTGGGCCTCATTAATCGTCAAAGTGTGCAAAGACATGCTTACTCTACAATTTTCGGTACGCGGAAAAAATCCTGCCGCCTATTTGGGGCGTTGTCCATGATTTTCCGAATATGCATCTCACTTCGACTCGCTGTAACCTCGTCCTCCCGTAAGGCGGTGGGTAAGTCAATTGGATGTGACATTGCATCGACGCCCTCTGTATCAAGCCCGTTCAGCTTGTCGACATACTTTAACATGGTTTCGAAATGCTTTGACAGATCGGCCACTTCGTCATCCGAAAGGCTTAACCGTGCCAGAGCCGCAACATGAAGGATTTCCTCTGTGGTAATACGCATATGATGATCTGGCAGTTTCTCACACACCTTTACGCAATTCAACTTGCATCGGGTATCGGTCTACGTACTTGATCCAGAGAACAGGTCTCGGCTAGATTAAAACTAAGGAACATCAAGTACCGGAGCCAACCACATATGGGCAACACCCGTTGGAGCAATTGGAAACCTTTACGGACCTTTTTCGACACCCTCAAACGAATCCGGAACTGCGAAGCGATTTAACCAACTGAGACGTATCGGAAAATTACAAAAAAACACGATAAAACAGCAACAGGTCGGGTTTTGCATGTTGGACATAAAACTAATTCGGGAACAGCCTAGTGAGGTAAAAAGACGGTTGGCGACGGTGGGCGTTTCGCCAACCGACATTGACGGGTTACTCCAGAGCGATCGTGTCCGTCGTGAAACCATCGGCCAGTTAGAGAGTTTACGAGCCTCCCGCACGCAACGCTCAAAAGAAATAAGGAGTATCGCTAACCCGGAGGAACGGAACGAGGCCATTGTCCAGATGCGGCAAGTGGGCGAGCGGGTAAGTGGCCTCGAAAAAGACCTCGTGGTTCATGAAGAGGAATTCAATCGCCGGCTTCTAGACATGCCAAATTTACCGGACCCGGAGGTACCCATCGGAGAAAACGAAAAAGAGAATATAGTCGTTCGCACAGTAGGAGAATTGCCTCAATTTTCTTTCAGCCCTCGGCCGCATTGGGAATTAGGGGAAACGCTCGACATTATCGATTTCGATCGGGGGGTAAAAATATCTGGCACGCGTTTTTACGTACTAAAAGGTGCGGGCGCGCGCCTTCAGAGGGCATTGATTAACTGGATGTTAGACCTGCACATAACCGAACATGGATATACGGAAGTGTACCCTCCAGTCATGGTGAAACGGGAGTGCCTAGTAGGCACCGGCAACCTGCCCAAATTCGGAGATAATCTCTACAGGGATATCGAAGAGGACTTCTGGTTTGTACCGACAGCAGAAGTTCCCGTCACTAACCTTTACCGGGAAGAAGTAATGGAACCAGATGCACTGCCACGATGCCACGTGGCCTACACACCGTGCTTCCGGAGGGAGAAAATGTCAGCCGGCCGCGACGTGCGCGGCATTAAACGAGGTCACCAATTCGATAAAGTTGAAATGGTGAAGTTCGTGGCGCCCTCCCAATCACAACGAGAACTGGACCGACTCGTGGATGATGCTGAGGATGTGTGCCGACGCCTGAAGATTCCCCACCGCGTAGTACAAATGTGCACAGGCGACCTAAGTTTCGTAGCGGCAAGCAAGTACGACGTGGAAATATGGGCCCCGGGATGTTCCGAATGGCTCGAAGTCAGTTCCTGTTCAAGTTTTGGCGACTTTCAAGCGCGGAGAGCGAAAATTCGTTTTCGTCCCGAGAAGGGCGCTAAACCGGAATTCGTTCATACGTTGAACGGGTCGGGCTTAGCACTCCCCCGGGTAATGATCGCTATTTTGGAAAACTATCAACTCGCGGACGGCGCAATTCTAATACCTTCCGTTTTACGACCTTACATGGGAGGCCTGGAGAAAATCCCTGCTTAAACGTCTCGCGGTAACATAAGCGGGGTATTCAGCATGACATGGAACGCGCAGGGGGGTGTTGACGATAGGAAGGTTGCCCGTTACTAATCGGGCCAAGAAAAACGGCGAAACTCTGTGGCTGAAAACGCGCAAAAACAATCGCCCAATCAGGCTATCGAACGGAAGATTGAGAGCCTGACGGAGGAGCTGTCTGGCCTGATTAATGAGGCGGGAACGGACGGAAAGGAAGAGATGCGCGATTACGCCGTGAGTCTGCTGCAGGGTGGGACAGAAACAACGGTACTGGAAACCACAACGGACGAAGTGTCGGACGAGCCTGCCGCTCCCTTTAGTCCTGTTGCTTTGAGCATTCCTTTTCTCGTTGTGGGAATTATCTTACTGCCGCTTTTCGCGCCTATCGGATTGCTAATGATATTGTTAGCCACGATTATGGGTGTAGGTGGGTGGCTGGCGCTTATGCTTAGACGAAAGTAGTATAAACAACAATAACCGAAGGTTAGGTTTTACGAGGTCATCCTAGAACAGAGGGTCACTGCTATGGCAAAGAAACCTACGTCACCACAAGAAGTTCAAGAGTACGAAGAACGGAGACGGGTAGAACAGATTGCTGAGCGCGAGAAACGGTTGACAGAACGCTCCCAAAGAAGTGGGCTCTGGTCGCGACGGGACTTTTTTGGACGACTCAGTTGGGGCGGCTTTGGCCTCGTGTCAGCCATCGGTTTGCTAGCCTTCGTCCGTTCAGCGTTCCCACGCGTTCTCTTCGTGCCGCCTACGACTTTCAAAGCCGGCTTCCCCGGGGACTATCCCGTCGGAGAGGTCAGTGAGAAGTATCGATCAGACCAAAGAACCTGGATAGTTCGCGAACCCCAAGGATTCTATGCAGTCTCTGCAATTTGTACTCATTTAGGATGCACACCAAGATGGTCTTCTTCGGAAAACAAATACAAATGCCCGTGCCACGGAAGCGGCTACTATCGAAACGGTTACAACTTTGAAGGGCCCGCCCCACGGCCCATGGATCGCTACAAACTGTCGATGGCGGATGATGGACAGCTTTTGGTAGATAAAAGCAAAGTCTTCAAAATGGCCCCCGGTGTTGATCCGAACAAACAGCATCCTGACAGCATTTTAAAAATTTAAGTTCTAGATCCATGATGTAGGGAGCAAGGGTAGCGTAATGAGTAGTCAATTTGACGAATTAAAAAGACAGGTGATGGAATCACAGGTGTGGCAGTCGATTTTCCGCCACGGATACGAAGACACGCCTCGCAATCGGATTCTCATGGTATCCGGGAACGTTTGGCTGCACCTGCACCCTTCCAAGGTAAGAAAGCACGCAACACGTTTACGTTTTACTTGGTGCATGGGAGGCATAACTTTCTTAATGTTTCTGGTGACCGTCGTTACCGGCGTTTATCTGATGTTTTACTACCGGCCTGTGGCAGAATACGCTTATGCGGATATCAAATACCTCGAATTTGACATGCCCTTCGGAATGCTAATGCGGAATATGCACCGTTGGGCGGCCCATGGGATGGTCATTGCTGTTTGGCTTCACATGTTTCGAGTTTTTATGACCGGATCTTATAAACCACCGAGGGAATTCAACTGGGTAGTCGGTGTACTGCTTCTAGTCCTGACACTTTTGCTTTCATTCACGGGGTATCTGCTCCACTGGGATCAGCTGGCTATATGGGCAGTATCCGTAGGTTCAAACATGGGTCGTGCAACACCCTTACTGGGCTACGAAGGCCCCTTCAACGAACTTTTGGGGGTCAATCCGATCTATGACGCCCGGGCCTTTTTGTTCGGCGGAGGCGACATCGGTGCACATACTTTGCTCAGGTTCTACATTCTTCACTGTATTTTTATTCCATTGGTAACTAGCTTGTTCTTGGCGGTCCACTTTTGGCGAATTAGGCGGGACGGGTTCTCAGGACCAGCACTGTAGGGAGGAAAGGTCTCCATGCGAGTACTAGCAATTCCTATCTTAATAGGGGTTATCTGTTGGATTTTGTACGTAGTAGCGAAGCCTAAAGGGTCGTCGCGCCCACACGATTAGCCGACAAAGGAAGCCGTTATGGCAGAGATGAGTGCAACTCCCACACAAGTGGAGGTCCCATTAAAGAAGGCCAGTGGCCCAGGTGATGACAAAGTACACACTTGGCCAAATTTGGTGCGGGCCGAGTTTCTGTGTACGCTGTTCACTATTATATTTCTTCTGCTCTGGTCGCTGCTGGTTGACGCGCCCCTTGAGGAACCCGCAGATCCAGGACGGACGCCTAACCCCTCGAAAGCACCGTGGTATTTTCTTGGGCTTCAGGAAATACTCGTTTTTTTTGACCCATGGCACGCGGGTGTAGTTGCACCCACCTTCATAATCATGGGACTCATGGTAATACCCTTCATCGACATCAACCCCAAAGGAAACGGTTATTATACTTTTGTGGAACGTAAATATGAAATCATGACGTTCATTTTTGGTTTTCACGTCCTTTGGATTTCGACAATCATCATCGGTACGTTCGTTCGAGGACCTGGGTGGAATTGGTTTTGGCCCTGGGAGGTCTGGGACCCACACCTCGTGGAAGCACTAACTAACCAAGACCTTCCCTATTTGTTAGGAATACGCGACTACTGGACTGCTGCTGCTTTTGGACTAAGCCTGATTCTAGGTTTTTTTGTCGTAGGAACGCTAGGGATGTACTGGTGGATTGTAAGTATAAAGGGGCGCGATTTTATGAAGAGATGGGGTGCGGCGCGCTTCTTTCTGACTTCTTTCCTCACCCTAAATATGGTCGCAGTAGTCATCAAAATGCTCCTGCGCCACATTCTGAACGTCAAATACATACTAGTGACGCCCTGGATAAACGTCTAATGTCGTTCTATTTGGCAAAATTTCTCCAAGCTTTTGGCATAGCCGACACAGGTTATGCTCTCTTCGTGGGACTCACTCAAGAAAAGAGCATGGGGAAGGAACTATGGTTACTTGGTATAGGGGTTGTCGTTTTCTATCTGGGTCGTGTTCTGGAGGAACACGCAACAAACTGACGGCGGGTACTTATGGCACGTAGAGAAATCCAAGACGAAAAAAAATCGTACAGTGGCGTATTTTTATTTGCAGTGGGACTCCTGCTGATTGGATCCGTCTGGTCGGTGTGGGACGACGCCGTTTCCAGAAGACCCTGGAAAAAGTATCAGGCCGAATTCTCCATGATCGCGTACGACCGGACCGTCCAAGAGTTAGAAGCGGAAAAAGAGCGACTTGAAGGCAACGAGGAATACCAAACAGCAATCAGCGCATTAAATAACGCGCGGGGAGCAATCGACGGGGAAGCGACGGTACTGCAATTAACTGACCTACAGGCGCAACTTGCCGCGGCAGAAATAAGCACTAGCGATGCGGAGAACTCTTTGCGTTCCGTCCGGAGTGAGATCGAGGCAGCCTGGTACGAGTACGACCACGCGATACAATTAGAACATTCCATCAAAGACGAAAAAGAATACTTAGATAGTTTAATCGCAGAATCTGAACAGCTTGAAAAAGTTTTCTTAACTGAACAGTCGGGCCGAGACAAGATTGAAAACGAAATAGCCGAGATACGTGCGACTGTAATTCACGCTGAGGAAACCATCCGCCAGATGAATCAGCAGACAGACTTTCTAACTCAGCGCTTAGACAATTACGTAATAGAACCGCTACCTGGGTTTGTACTACCTACGATCCCGGCCATCACTCAAGTCGTTGTTCCCGAATTCGATCGGAGCAACTTCGATACGCCACTGGCGCGAGTCGATCGATGTCAATCCTGTCATGTCGGCATTGATAAGCGCGGATTCGAAGACCATCCAAACCCGCACAAAACGCACCCAAACTATGACAAAATAATAAGTACCCATCCGCCCGAGCAATTTGGCTGCACGTCGTGTCACAATGGGCAAGGAGTTGCCACAAGCAGCGTGGATACAGCGCACGGATACGCCCAGTTTTGGGAGCATCCTCTTCTCCTCGGTCCGAAAGTGGAGGCGAACTGTATTAGCTGTCATACCGACGTACAGACGGTAGCGACGCGAAACGACATAGGTAATCATATTGCGTCCGGTGAGAAACTATTCATGCAGATGGGCTGCACGGGATGCCATCTCGTCCAGGGTTATGGAAACGCAAAGAAAATAGGGCCGTATCTCCGTCGCGTAGCAGCTAAGGCTGAGCCGGCCTGGTTGGCGGAATGGGTCAGCAATCCGCACGAATTCAGGCCTAACACCAGGATGCCCAATTTCTTTCTCGATGAAAAGCAAGGACAGGCGGTGACAGCCTACCTGTTGCAGGCGAGTTCTGCAGAAAGTCAGTCTTGGTTGAGCTCTCACGATGAGCCACTCGGTATCGATCCGACAAACCAGGATCTCGTTCAGGAGGGGATGGACCTCGTAAACGCGCTGGGCTGCAGAGGATGCCATGGTTTTGAGAGCGGACAGAAGGCCACCGTTATTGGGCAAGATAAAAATTACGCCCCTAATTTAGCGCGCGTAGCGGAAAAAACGAATGCCCGCTGGTTATTTCATTGGATTAAGAATCCGCGCGAGTACTCGCCAAACACAGCAATGCCTGACTTGCGGTTGAGCGACGGCGAAGCGACCGCAATCGTCTCTTACCTAATGACCCTTAAAACTGAATCTGCTCGAGTGGCTGTAACTGAGAACCTGCAAGATGCCGACCTAGTCCTGGAGGGAGAAGGGCTCGTCAGAAAATATGGATGTCATGGGTGCCATGACATTCCCGGTATGGAGAAAGAAGCACGTATTGGCGTGGAACTTACTTCTTTTGGGGAAAAAAGTCTCGAAGAGTTGTTTTTCGGGAATCGAACGGACGTACCGCATACCTGGAGCGATTGGACTTACGAAAAAATTAACGATCCGCGTGGGTATGCTACGGATCGTATTGAACAGCTAATGCCATTGTTTAACCTTGCCGATGAAGATCTTCAAACCGTTCGCGTTTTCCTGAAGAGTCAGACTGGACACCATGTTCCACACGCATATACTGCACACGACCGTTGGACTGACCCCATCGTGGAAGGACAGCGCCTGGTCCAGTATTACAATTGTACGGGCTGCCACGTAATAGAAGGGGCGGGAGGAGACATCCGCTCCTTATACGTGGACGAGCCTGCTTCCGCTCCACCTATACTGACCGGAGAGGGCGCCAAGGTTCAAGCAGACTGGTTCTATGGTTTCTTGAAACAGCCATCACCCATACGACCCTGGTTAGCCTTGAGGATGCCATCATTTCATTTTAACGACGAAGAAGCAGGAGGCATCGTTGACTACTTCAACTCACTCAGCAAAATTGCAGTGCCATACAATCATTTCGACTCCTCGCAAACATCTCTTGAGATGGTTCATGCGGGGGATGCCCTTATGTCAAATGACTACTTCGCCTGTTTTTCGTGCCATCAACAGGGGGACAAGAAACCGGAAGGACCACCAGCGGGATGGGCACCCGATTTAGCAATGGCAAAAGATAGACTGAATCCCGATTGGGTTGTTGATTGGATTCGTGATCCCCAATCACTTATGCCCGGGACAAACATGCCAACTTACTTCACAGGACCAGATGACGGCCCCGACGACGTCCTCGCCGGCGACGAGAACAACCAAATGATAGCAATGAGAGATTATATTATGCTGCTGGGGTTAGCAGATGTAACGTTCCAGCAAGAAAACTCAGCTAGGGAATCTGGGCCCATTCTTGAAGAAAGTGTCGACACTACCCCCACGGACTCAGATCCCGTAATGTGAGAATCTTTCAGATTATTGATCATAGACACATCAGGAGGAGACAGAATGCATAACAGTAGAATAATTAAACTTGGAGTTTTTATTTTTTGCGCCTGCATGATTCTGGCTAAACCCGCCTCGGGTTACGACGCTGGAGAAGTGGCCAACGGGGGAAGCATTTCCGGGTCCATACAGTTTGCAGGTGATGCCCCAGCAGCTAGGCCCATTGAAGCTACCAAAGACAAAAAGGTCTGCGGAAAAACACAAAAGTTCGACGAGAGCCTTGTCGTCTCGGCTGAAAAAGGTATTAAGAATGCCGTGATATCAATTGTCAAAATCGATACGGGTAAGGTTTTCGAAAAAGCATCTCCGCTTGATCAAAAAGAGTGTGTTTATACTCCGCACATAGTATTGACGCCCGCCGGACAAAAATTGGAGATTCTTAACAACGATGGCATCCTACATAATATTCACACATACAGCGAGGCCAACCCAGCATTCAACCAGGCGCAGCCTAAATTTAAAAAGAAATTGAAAAAACAATTTGATACCGCCGAGTACATTAAAGTAACCTGCGACGCCCACAATTGGATGATTGGCTGGATAGTAGTGATGGATCATCCATATTATGTTGTTACCGACGCTACAGGCAGTTTTACAATGGAGAACGTTCCGCCGGGAACATACCAAGTTAAAATTTGGCATGAGACACTAGGGGAAACGGTCCAGGAGGTGACGGTAGACGCCGGAGCATCTGCAAATCTAACCGCCACGCTTTCTCAATCTTAAACCGCGTAAAACGAAAAAGAGGCCGACTCCAGGCTCGGTTGCGTTGCAAAACTAACCAATACCGGGCTCTTATCAACCATAAAAGGCCGAGAGAATTCCCTTTCGGCCTTTCTCCGATACCTCTCATCTATCCTCGAAAACGAGCGCCAAAACTCTGCTTCCCCACTTTTTTCCGCTCAAATAAACCTAGAATACTGGATTTCTCGCGATCGGCGCGGCTCCTTCTCATAATGCCAGAATCTTGCATTTAATTCAAAATTGCCGCGAGTCCCGTATTTGACGAAATATATGTTATCAGACGTTAATGACATAGTCGTAACTACTCAACTTTTTCCTTGACTACTTCCGTCATTGGATAATCCGGATACTCTTCTAGGAGCTTTTTATAACTGAGTTCGGCCGCGCCAGGATCGGTTCCTAGCCTCTCGACCGTTTCACCAAGGGCAAGCAGGGCTTCACCCTTCAATGGTCCGTCCATAGCTGCGGCCTTTTCATACCAATTTTGTGCGTCGTCAAAAGCCTCGGCCTCTTCAGCACCTTGACCCAGGCGGAGTAGCGCCAGCTGGGTCAAGTAAGACGGTGAGAGTGATAGTGCGCGCTTATATGCTTCGAAGGCTTCAACCGTTAAAGCCGCCTGCTCATAGGCCGTTCCGAGATGTATAACGGCAAGCGCACGATTTTCACCGAAGAGCGCATTTTCCGCTTTCTTAAAGTCGTCTATTGCCGAGTCGAAGTCTTGCGTCTTTACAGCTAGAACACCGTCTCTAAAATGTGCGAGACCTTCGGTGGTACGATAGGAACGCCAGCCGAGCCACGCTCCACCAACAATGGCAAGAATGCATACGAATGATACGCCATAAACGATCTGCCTTTTATAGGCAATGAGTCGAACGGTCGCGTTTGTCCGAAACCACTCGACAAGCCTGGCCGATGGGTATGACGCGGGAGCCAAATCCTTTTTGCGGGGACTAGCCATAAACCAATGGGAACTACCTTCTAGATACCCGTTACATTTTATACTTAAAGTCGTCGGGCGACATTTTTTCCAATATCTCTGACCATTTGTCTCGAGACACCGTCGAAAGATCAGCCTCTTCCGTTTCGTCACTGCCTTGCTGCAGGACGCTAGAGGACTCTAGAACTTCTGTAGCTACAAATATCGGACTTTTCGTCCGTAAGGCCAACGATATAGCATCACTTGGTCTCGAATCTATATTCACGTCACGATCTCCAAGCTTGACTCTAATTGTGGCGTAATAGGTATTGTCTTGCAAACTCGTTACTTCGATCGACTCCACCACACCGCCGGCCTTTTCCACTAAATCCCGTAAAAGGTCATGCGTCATAGGACGCGCCATCTTTATTCCTTCCAGCTCGGTTGCCATCGATGTAGCTTCCATAAGGCCGATCCAAATGGGAAGATTAAGTTTATTGTCAGAATCCTTAAGAATTACAATCGGCGTTTTCGTAACAGGATCGAGGGTAAGCCCTCCTACTTTCATTTCGACGAAACCCTCGTGGTCCATTTATTCTCCAATGCCTTCGTGTTCTTATGGCAATTGTAACACTACCGACCTGTATTGCCAATTCTTATTCTTATGCCGTGACGAGATGGTCTATCACGCGGTAAAGCTGGTTCAAATTCCTGCATTCTTCAACCAAGTCACAGTACGGGGCATACCGATCCATTTCGCTGTCCCCAAAGCCCCAGGTGAGCCGACTTTCCGGATTTAACCAGATAACCTGCTTTGCTTTCTGCTGGAGGTCCCTAATAACCCAATCGTGTGGCAGATTGTAATTGTTGCGAGCATCCCCGAGAACCAGCACGGTCGTCCGCTTGTTGATAATAGACAGGTGATCCCTGT
Source organism: uncultured Enterobacteriaceae bacterium (assembly GCA_964460065.1). Taxonomy (GTDB): domain Bacteria; phylum Desulfobacterota; class Binatia; order Bin18; family Bin18; genus Bin18. The sequence continues at coordinate 15,132 of CAYWPF010000024.1, read as the reverse complement.
GGAAGGTCTTGAACGCTCGGCCGAAATCTGAATGCGCATATATGTTAATAAAATTGCCCTTTAGCGCTAAATCGATTGCCTGATGTACCTCGTTGCCCTCAAAAAGCTTAGTTACATCACCTATGTCGGCAACGAAGATAAAACTGCGCACTTTCGAATAAAGGTCTTGGACGGAATACACAAACTGCAGCATAAAACGGGACACGTTGCGCACCGAATCAGAAACATCACACAGTATCACCACCTGCGGTTTCTCTTTCTTCTTCACATCCAATATGATATTAAAAGGTACTCCCCCGTACTGAAGGTTCTTACGGAGCGTCCTTTGGAGGTCCAAACGACCGCGCTTTCCCCTTTTCCGCCGAATGGCTATAATGTGTTTTAACCGTTGGGCCAGTTTTGTTACGGCCTCCTTCATCTTTCGAATTTCATCTTCGGAAAGATAATAGAAACTTTTGTCGTTTAAACTTCGGTTTTTCTGCTGGTCTCTTATTTCGGAGTCCTTCTTTTCCAACTCGGCACGAACATAGCTCCGGATCATGTGCGCAAGATCCTGAAGCCGGCGGTCTATGTACTGTGAAATTTGCTCCATTTGTTCTGGGGTTAAACCAGCCCCCTGCAGCGCGTCTTTGAGATTTTGTAGTTCCTGCTGGATGTTTCCGAACCCCATCATTTGCGCAAGTGCATTCGCGAATTGCCCCTCCTGGAACGACCGCTGGATCTCTTGCAAGTTTGATTGCTGCGCAGCCTCCTGAAGCATTTTTTCCAATTGGCCGGTATTGTTTGTCAGAAGCGCCCGGGCGAGGTCTGACATTTCCTCCCCCATATCTTGCATAGCGTCTTCTAACTGATCCAAGAATTCCTGAAACTGTTCTTCAGTCATCTCCATCGCTTGCATCGTCTCGGCACCAGCCGCTTTAATTACTTCACCAAGACCTGTGAAGAACATATCGAAGAGCTCATCATAGACGGAAATGTCGACCTGTCTTTTAACGAACGTTGATCTGAGGGTATCCTTGAGCAACACTTTGTCCCGTATCCCAATCAGACCGAGCGCCGCAAATGTATCCATGTTCTCTGCCGCAGAGACTTTTAATCCATTCTCGCGAAGGAGATGAGAAAATTCTATGATCTTATCGTCCATACCGCCTCATTATACCTTTGATTTTAGTGTAAAAGATCCTTCTCATCCTGTTCTGGAGTTTCGCTTTCGGATTCAACTTTCGCTTTTTGACGACTTATAAATTCTTTCAGCTCTGCCTCTGCTTTACGAACATCTCCTTCGTATTTCAGAATGGTGTTAAGCGTCTCGTTGACCTGGCCCTCTTCCAGCCTGTGGACATTTAAGAGCGTTAGAGCCTTTGCCCAATCAAGCGTCTCGCTAATACTCGGTACTTTTTTTAGATCAAGCTTCCTAATAGATTGTACGACCTCAACTACTTCTTGGGCGAGTTGGTCCGCTATACCGGGAACCTTCAGTTTTACTATTTGGAGTTCCTGGTCCTGATCGGGGAAGTCAATAAACAAATGTAAACAGCGACGCTTTAAAGCGTCCGACATTTCTCTCACATTGTTACTCGTCAGCACCACGACAGGCAGCTGTTGCGCTTGTATAGTCCCCAGTTCAGGAACGCTAACTTGAAAATCACTTAAAACTTCAAGCAGAAACGCCTCGAACTCACTGTCCGATTTGTCAATCTCATCGATGAGCAACACCAGAGGATGATCTGCTGAAATGGCCTTGAGCAACGGTCGCGGCAATATAAATCGCTCCGAAAAAAATACACTATCCTGTTTTCCAATGCGATCTACTGCGTCCTTCAGGGTCTTAGTACCTTCCAGAACCTCGCTGATTTTATCTTTCAGAATCTGTGTGTAAAGGAGTTGTTTTGCGTATTCCCATTCATAAAGGGCCTTCGCCTCGTCAAGGCCTTCGTAGCATTGAAGACGCAGCAACTCGCAATCCATAGAACCGGCGACTACCTTTGCGAGCTCCGTCTTGCCCACGCCCGCAGGGCCTTCCACTAATATCGGTTTGCGCAGTTGGCTGGCTAAATAAACAACTGTAGCGATCTGTCGATTGCATATATATTTTTGCTCGGAAAACTTAGAAATGACGTCATCAACGGATTCGAACATTCTTCCTCCTCGCTGCTTGCGTGTCGGCAGAAGCTATCATAGGGACTGTTCAAACACAACGTTCCGGAGCCAACCGAGCCCTTGTCATGGACTCCTTCTCAACATATACTGCGCCGCTCACAATGTGTACGCTTGTCCTCTATTTTCAAGTCTTTACGGGCTACCCTATCGTAATTGCGGCCAACCGTGACGAGGTCTTGACGCGTCCTTCGGATCCACCGGGACCATTAAACTTCGTGCCTGCCATATTCGGCGGCAAGGACCTGGTAGCCGGTGGCACGTGGTTGGGTATAAACGAGAGTGGCGTCGTAGCTGGAATGTTAAACCGCAGAGAACCATATCCCAACAACCCTCGCCTCCCCTCAAGAGGGAAACTATGTGTGGATTCTCTAAAACAGACAAGCGCTACTCAGGCCGCAAAGTGGGTGACTCGGAAACCCGCCCGCACTTATAACCCATTTAATCTTCTAGTTTGCGATCAACAAGAAGCTTTTGTCCTCTGGCCCGCGGCCGAAGAAACAATCACAAAACCGCTAGAACCTGGCGTACATATAATCACCAACATGAACCCCGACGATGACACCTGTCCAAAAATACGGAGGGCCTCACCGTATTTTCGTGAGATCGCACATAAATCACTTGCAGAGAATTCTCGTAAGACGTCCTCATACGGATCTTTTTCCATCAGTTCCCTGTTCACCCAATTGGAAGGGCAAATGTCGTACCATTCGTCGAGAACCGAAACTGCCAGGACAGAAACAGGCCGAAGCGACCTTTGCATCCATCTGGACGGCTATGGTACGCGCTCGTCGACCCTGTTGGCTTATTCCACGAAGGAATCTCGCTTTATCTATCATTTTGCAGACGGCCCGCCATGCAACACTCCCTACGTAGAAATGACCTTACCCTCGCCCACCTTCGCCAACCACCCACCATCGACGACATAGCTCGCTCCGGTTACATAACTCCCAGGCTTAGTAAGAAATAGGACCGTCCTAACAACATCGCCGGGCACACCGAGCCTTTGCAGCGGTGTGGAAACTCTCACCCGTTCTATCTCGTTTGGAGTAAATTTTTCGGGCACCAACACGGGTCCCGGTGCCACTTCGTTCACCTGCACGTTAGGCGCTAATGCCTTGGCTAAAGAACGTGTCAACGCATGCACTCCGGCCTTGGACACGCAATAAGCTAGATAATCACGACTCGGCCTTCTGCCGCTCCAATCACCAAGAAAAATTATTTTACCGTCTCCCTTAGCCGTCTCTCGCATTTTTCTACCAAGCAGTAGGGAGAGGAGAAACGGTGATGACAAGTTTACTTGCAGCATCTCTTCCCAGACGGCAGAAGTTAATGTTTCCAGAGGCGTTGCATAAAAAGCAGATGCATTGTTTACAAGTATATCGACTTGTCCAGCCCTCCGGAGGGCTTCCTCCGCTAAGACCTCTACTTGACCGGGTATCGCGAGGTCGGCACGTATGGCCCACGTACGCCGCCCTTCCCGCTCGATCGTCTCTGCAACTTCGTAGATAGAAGACTTGTGACTATGTAGAATGACATCGGCGCCCTCTCTCGCGAGCCCTAGCGATATTTCTCGCCCTAACCTTCGCGCTGCACCCGTCACCAACGCCACCTTTCCACTCAAAGTCATTTTTTGTACGACCCCTCTCTAGGTCATACCGTGCAGCGGCAACTTAATTGTAAAAGTAGCTCCACGATCCGGATTATTACGTCCCCAGACCGTTCCACCATGAAGTTCGACGATTTTTTGGGTAAACGCTAGCCCTAATCCCGATCCCGTTTTCTTCGTAGACACGAAAGGTACAAAAAGCTGTCGTTCTACTGCATCCGAAATTCCAGGCCCAAAATCCTTCACCGTCACTTGCGCAAAAGCGTCGACTTTGTTTTTCCCCAGCACAACATGGTCACCTTCCTTCGATGCTTCCACTGCATTACTAAGAACATTCAAAACGGCCTGTTTTAACTTCACCCGGTCCAAGGAGACAACCAGTACCTCCAAATTGTCCCCGCTCGGGCTCAGTTTGTCCACCTCTGCGGACCGGTACCGGACCTCTATCCCACGTGACGTAGCAACCGTCTGGGCCTCCAGGCATACATCATCCAACAATTCATCAAGAGAACCAGGTTCCAAATGGACCGCCAGGTCTCGAGAAAACACTAATAGATCGGAAAGTGTCGTATTCAAATCTGTAATTGAGGCATCAAGGTTTTCCACTCGTCCTCGGGTCTCGGCTACCGAATCCCATGTCATAGTCGACCGGTCTTCTAAACTGTCGCGTAACAAATCACATTGCAGGCCAAGTAGCCCCATCTTCTGGAGAATTTGATGAGAAATGGTAGACGACATTTGCCCAATGGCCGCCATACGCTCACTCCTAGCTACATCTTTATTCATTGTCTGCAGCTGGTCATTTTGCCGCTCTATCTCCTTTTTACGAACCGTGAGCGTGTGTACTAACAGATGGGCCGCTGCCGCCGGGATCGCGCTGAGATACAGACCTCCGATACCGAAGGTGTTCACACCCAGAGTCATAATCGCGACGTAAGGCGTACAGAATAACAATCCCGTTACCATCAGAGTAGAAAAACTTCCGGCAAAATCAAGCCCTGGCGTGTATCGACGGCCATACCGATGTCGGTGCTGCACGCCATAAGCGAGGGCAAAAACAGCCCATCCACATACTTCGCTCAACATAAACCGTGCCAGCTCTTCGAACTCGCCAATTTGAATTGGTATCTCTCCTCCGCTAGATCTAAACACTAAATAACGCGCGAACAGCGCTATTTGAACCATCGCACACAGTTCAGAAATTCTCCTCGCTCGATGGCGATCCTCCGCTATCGTTTTCGGAACAAGAACCATTCCCAAACGGGCAAACAAATACATCAATGGTATGGTTAGTATAATAGAAACGATGAGTAACGGCAGAGAAAACAATCCTACGGTATAAAGCAGAGAACTCGAAACGGCGAACAGAAGCACAGAAAGAAACCAATCCCGACCCACTTCCACCCGGAGAAGTAGGCCAGCACACAGCAACGGTAAAAAAGCCTGGTACAAGTCCAGGTACCCTAAATTGAACGCGGCAAGCCCCAACATACCGAGTGCAAGTCCCACGAGAACTCCGCCTCTACCTGCCGCCTTCCCGACGGTAGCCTTGGATTCGGTCATCAATTGCGCCCCGTAAGAAACCAGTCTAGCCAGGGCACCGATCGGAAAAAAAGAAAATCATATTCCGGGTTAGAGGGCTCAAAGTCTTTGTCCTTCAGAGACACATTGAAGCGGAGATCCTCGAAACCCTGTCGGGTTTCGAGTTGATTGCTCCAATCATAAGCTTCCTGTTTTACTGGCACTCTATACTCTATGTCCCAATGTAAAACGAGGCGGTAATGGGGGTGGGTTCGCCATTGGCTATTAGGAAACACGAATTCCAGAACGTAACACGGCCTGTCGTCGTGTGCCCGGATTCCACGGAACTGCACCTCCAGCTCACCGCGCAACCACCCTTGAAGAAGCTGATTCTGAAGTCTTTCAACCGTTCGTCCGAAACCAAAATTATCGATCGGATGGCGAAACCTTCGGCGCATCCAAGAACCACCCGGAATCACATCGCCAACTACCGGTACCCCTAGCAGAGAACCACGCACCCGAGCACGCCCGCCATTCCAGCCAGTTCGAAAAAGCGCCTCCTTGAGCCCTCCGCCATCCTTGCCCCACACTAAATATACATCTAATGGCTTTCGGAATTTGAAAGAGGCTTTTCTCCGCACCAACCGATTATCGGATCGGTCCTCGGTCACCCATAAACCTGTGTAATCCCGTATCTCCCCCGACCGGCGCAACCAATTCTGTGTAAAACCCCGCACATCTAGTTCCGTACCCACTCGAACTAGGCCCCTTTCGGGGGTCTCGCTATCATCTGGCGAGAATGCATTTTGCCTTATCCCAATGTTCGTTTCCAGATCAAGGTAGGAAATCCTTTGTTGCACTTCGCCGGATGCTCCCCTTAATACTAGTTCGAGAGGTAGCCCTGTACCTTTTTCAATCGTAAATTCATAGGTATCGACTGCATTGTCGCGAAACGGGATTAAGAATGCTGGTACCGTTAAGATTACTCGGCCATCCGCGATTTCTGGATCAACCACCTGTAAACGTAAGAGCTGTAAACTCCGATCTTGTAGCGGTCGTTGATGAAGTGCCCTCAGCGCATGAAGCCAAGCGTTTATGTCTTTCAGGGCAGGCGAAAACGGTTCACTTATTTCGGTGGTAGGGACAGCGACCCGCAGAAAATCGAACCAACCGCCAAGTTTTATAAAAACGGCCCGAAAGGCTCTCGTTGGTCTCGTTATTAGCGTAGTGTCTTCGTACAAACCCGTCTGCCACTCCATCCGTAGAAAGGCCGGCTTACGAAAGGCCACTTCTATTTCATGCTCATTGTAAGCACCGCCCTTTTCCCAGATTCTGTGTTTCAAGGTTCCTCGGTAATCTACCAATCGGTAATACGCCGCGGTAGATTGCCTTAACACAGTCGCGACCGTTGCCTTCTGATCACCTCGAACCTCGGACAATACGCAGAACGGCGATAAAAGCACGCAGCATGAGACGCAAAACACGAGGGCATTCACTCGTCTCACTTCTCCCCCAGACCAGCCTTCAGCGCCAATACAGCCGCTTTCGTTCTGTCATTCACCTGCAATTTGCGAAATATGTTGGCCAGATGCATCTTAACCGTTAACTCGCTTATGAACAGTTGCCGACTAATTTCCTTATTCGTCGCACCGGTAGCCACGAGTCGTAAGACTTGTTCTTCTCGCTTTGTCAGCGTCTGTACCATGCGCCGGAGTTCCTCAACTTCTTGGTCACGTTGAAATTCGGAGAGAAACTTACTTGCCAGATCAGGACTTAGAAACACTTCCCCTGCAGCAACGCGCCGGAGGGTGTCTAAAATTTCCTTGGATCGTGTGTTTTTCAAAAGATATCCCGCCGCCCCTACTTTGATTGCACGGAAAATCAAATCCGGATTGTCGTAACCAGTTAGCATCACAATCTTCGTACCAGGCGATGTTTTGCGCAAAAAGGAAGTCGCCGTAATGCCATCCCCACCCGGAAATTCAAAATCCATCAATACGAGAGCGGGCTGTTCCCGTTGAAACAATTGTTTCAGTCCATCCATGTTCTCTGCCACACCAACTACTTTGAAGTCTTTCTGTTTCTGAAACAATTGGCGCAACCCGGAAAGAAAAATCGGATGATCATCGACCAATGCGAGCGAAATGGTTTTCAGTCCAACATCTGTAGCACTGTTGGATTGCTGTTCGGTCCGACCTTCCCCCGTTTGGAACTGTCTACTTGCCATTACGCCCCTACAAATTTTCCGGTACGTCACAGCCACCAAAACAGACTACGCTTGGGAAACTTTCTTTCGGGCAGCATTAGGCCCCCTCACAAGCACAGTCCAACAATAGAAATTCTTTTGCGGTCAACGAAACTACTGTCCATTAAACTATTCTTTTAACACCACCTTTCTTCGAAGACCTCAAGAAAAACTCTATACCTTTCCACTGCAGTGCGCCGCTTCAAAATTTAGCTATCTTTACAGGATCGGTACGACTCCATACCTTCCATAGGCATGAGTACAATCCCCCGAAAAGAGGGTTTTTTTCGCCCTCTCGCGAGAAAGCTCTTCTGGGCAAAAATGACTCAATTGTTTTTCCAGAACTTTTTTTTACTGCTATTAGGAACCATTAGTATAGCACAATACGTTGTTCCCTTGTGGATTGCTTCACGTCTTTTCGGAGCTACAGCAATCCAGGTCAGTGGATTCTCCTACGTTTTCGGTCCAGCATTGTTTTTTTGTTTAAATTTCTTACTTATACGCACCGTTCGCAAAAAGCACGTTATCCTAAACTATCTGCGACCACTCACGCGTTCTTACTTCGGGTTCGGCTTAATCTCCGCATTCTGCCTGACCTTTCTGATCATCATCACCTTGGCACGGGGAACATTCTCTCTAGGTCCCCAACTCATGGCTTATTACCCGCCATTAACACATCTCAGTCTGCTCCTGGTACAGTTTTCAAGCGAAGTATTTTATTTCGCCGAAACTCTGGGAGTTACCTGCATTATCATTTTGCTTCTCTACGGCTATACGTATGGCCAAAAAGAGCTTGTAATTTCTAACACACAATTGAAACTAGCCGGCTGGCCGGCTGGTCTCCCTCCCCTAAAAATAGTCCATATAAGTGACATCCACATCGGCGCTAACTTAACAAAACAGGAATTGGCAACCTTTGTTAAAGAGATTAATGAACAGGCACCCGACTTAATTTTTATCACGGGGGATATCCTTGATTTCAGTCCCGATTATATCCCACAATATTTCCCTTATTTAGGTCAGCTTGAAGCAGGATGCGGCGTGTTTGCCTGTCTTGGAAATCATGACATGTACGCAGGGGCCGCTGCGGTGGTACGAGGCCTCAACCAACACTCAAATATTACCGTATTGCGAGATTCCGCTACTAAAGTCCGACACGGGAACTGTATGATCCGCATCGTTGGCCTAGACGATCGAGGCAAGGACTGGGCACGTGGTACGGAAGTGCATGCAACTCTCAACGAACTGGTAGCCTCCCTACCTCAGGAAGACCTCAAAATCTTGCTTTCTCACCGGCCCGACATCTTCCCGAGTGCTGCTGAACAGGGGGTCAATTTGACACTGTCCGGCCATACGCATGGTGGACAACTCGCCCTCCCGTTTTCTCAGAAACGCAATAATTTAGCACGATTTATTACAGACTTCCCGCGCGGTTTATATAGTCTTCAGGACAGTTTCCTTTATGTTACGCGTGGACTAGGTGTCGCTGGGCAACGCATCCGTCTATTTACCCCTCGCGAAATAACAGTACTGAACTGTACGGGACACGTCCAAACGTAATTTTGATGCAGACAAAAGTATGGTTGCCGGGGTGCCACTTGACCCTGAGGGATCATTGTTGCATCCTTCTCCGTATCCGATTCGGACACACTAAATCTGGGCTAGAACGATGCACCAACTCACCCGTTTCGTTGAATTCGAGGCCTCACATCGTTATTGGAAGGATGATTTTTCCAAGGAAGAAAACTTCCAACGTTTCGGCAAATGTGTGAGTCCTTACGGGCACGGACACAATTATCGCTTACGCGTCACGGTTGAAGGTTCCATCGACGCCCAGACAGGCATGGTACTCAATATAAAAGACCTTGATCACTCTCTGAGAGAAATAACGAAGGAATTTGACCACAAATTTATTAATTTGGACCACCCAGCATTTAAGACCCAAGTCCCAACCACAGAAAATATATCGGCGTACATTCGAGACGTCCTTGAAAAATCACTCTTTCAGCGTAAGTTTCCGGCACGCGTTTTCCGCGTTAGACTGTACGAAGACCCCACCCTCTGGTCGGATGTCACGGGTGGAGAAGGAAGGAATATGGCGTCCCTAACCAAGACATTTAGTTTTAGTGCTGCACACCGTCTACATAGCCGCTTCCTCAGCGACGAACAAAATCAAGAGGTGTTTGGGAAATGTAACAATTTACACGGCCACGGCCATAATTACGAGTTAGAAGTTACCGTTACGGGTCCGATTGCAGAACAGACGGGCATGGTCTTTGACTTGGCCGAGTTGATGCAAATAGTACAACAAGAAGTCATAGACCGGTTCGACCACAAGCACCTCAACCTCGAAACGGAAGAATTTCGCGACCTCAACCCGACTGGTGAGAACATCGCGCAGATTGTATGGAATCTCTTAAAACCACGTCTTGGCGGTAATCTCTCCGCGATCGGGCTGTGGGAAACTCCGAAGAATTTTTTCGAATATCGAGGCGACGCTCTTTCATAAAACACGTAGCCCTGAAGCTAAGCATTAGGAGAAAAGGTCTCATGTCCGTCGAACATCTTTCCGGCAGATCCGCAGTAATTACTGGGGCCAATTCGGGCATAGGCAAATCCCTCGCCGTTGCGCTATCCAAGGTCGGAATTAACGTCGCGCTTGCTGCTCGAACCAAAAGCAAACTTGACGACGTGGTTCAAGAGTGTGGTCCGGGCAAGGCGGTAGCAATTCCGACCGACGTCTCCAACGAGCAAGCGATCCAGAATCTCATGGCCCGCACCGTCGATAATTTCGGTAGGCTTGACATTTTGATTACCAGCGCCGGAGGTGCGGCATTCGCCCCGATCATGGAATCACGCACCGACGATTGGGACATGCTCATGAACGTTAATCTCCGAGCGACGTATCTATGTTGTAAAAGTGCGCTGGGATACATGCTTCCAGAGCGAACCGGACATATTCTCAATGTTCTCTCCATCGCCAGCCACATGGCCCTGCCCGGCTCCGCAGCGTATACTGCGTCGAAATTCGGGGCTCTTGGTCTCACTAAAGTCTTAGCCGCAGAGGCTCGCTCGGAAGGGATCAAGGTCACTGCAGTCATCCCTGGCGCGGTCAACACGCCATTGTGGGACAAGAGCGGCGGTGACCTAGATAGAGCGAAAATGTTATCGCCAGACGACGTAGCCGAGGCGATGCTGGGCGTCATAGCACAACCAGCGGGTATCCATACCGACGAACTCGCGCTAATGCCACCTCTGGGAGTGCTATAAAACCGTGTTGGCCGAGATTCCCCAGCCGCCCCCCAAGAAACGTCGCTAGATCTCTCAACTTAGTATTTCCCACGTGTCAGGGAACGGAGGGAGTGGGATTCGAACCCACGAGAGCCTTTTGGACTCTACCGGTTTTCAAGACCGGCGCTTTCAACCGCTCAGCCATCCCTCCAGATTGCGAAATCAAGCACTTAGCATGCAGTCCATATAGCGTCCAGTTCCATTTCCCACCTATTTTGTACTGAGAGCAAAGAAATAGCACTGAATGCCTTAATCACGTTTTTTTGACCGCATATTCCCGCATAGAGAGGTGGCTTCAACGCTTCCATCGTCGGCACCTGTCGCGCAGGGTTGCATAAAAACGTAGCGCCACGATATAGGCAGCAGCGAGCCGGTTTCAAATATGCGGGACCGTGGGACTGCGGATAAGGGCCTCGTGTCAGCGCGGTCCCGACGAAGCGCGGAGGATGACTTCATAGATACCGGCACACTCATCTTCAGCACGTCCTTCCCTGATCATCCGCTCGAACCACTCGAGGGCCGTCTCAACCAGAGGCGTGGCAGCACCGACGGCGCGTGCATGATCGCGGATATATTTCAGATCCTTCATGACGATTGAGACAGGCCCCGCGGCAGGCTGATAAGTCCGCTGCACCATCATCGGCCCACGATAGTTGAGGACGGCCGAGCCACCTGCACTTGGTCCGACGGCTTTCAACATTTGCTCGGATTCGAGACCCGAGAGATTGCCGAGCACCATGGCCTCCGCCACGGCCATGGAATTAACCACGACCAGTAAGTTGGTAACGAGCTTGGTCGTCATCCCCACACCGAACGCTCCAACATAACAACTCTTCGGCCCGATACTGTCGATCACCGGCCGGATCGCTTGGGCGGCGGCCTCGTCGCCGCTGAGAAAAATAATGGCATTGCGCTGCATGACCGTTGAAGGAATACCGCTGATCGGGCAGTCGAGCATGGTCACGCCTTTCTGCCCGAGCGCGTCGGCCAGCGGCTTCTTGAACGCAGCGGGAAACGTTCCCATCTCCACAACAGTCTGGCCGAGACGGACATGAGTAATTAATCCTTGCCGGTCGTCCGAACCGTAATAGACCTTTCGCATCTGTTCTTCACTCGCGAGACACGTAATTATCACGTCACACGCCGCCGAAAGCTCTGCAATATCGGCGCATAGCCGGCCACCGTCACCAACAAAGTCGGCCGTACTGGGCCGACTGAGAGCGCAAACTGCAAAGCCGTCAGCTATCAGATTGCTCGCGCAAGCACGTCCGATCTTGCCCAGTCCAATAATGCCGACGCGCAGAGCCATCCTGTCCTCCTTTGATTCGAGCAGCTTATTTTTCTATTTTGCTACCTTGGCAAATTCAGCATGCGCGGTCCGTATAGCATCGGAGGCAACGTCAGCAAAAGGACGCCGACGCTCGAACTCGGAAATAATCTCGATACCGAAGGGACCGTCGTAGCCCTGATCCAGTACGCACTGCAGAAATGCCGACACACCTAATGCACCCTGGCCGCAGAAACGGCGATGGTTAAGGGTGTCCTCAAGCAAGCTCCCCCGAATCTCGGCATCGGCGTCGTCAATCTCGACGTAGCGTACCAGTCCGGACGGTATCCTCGTGATTTCATCATAGCCAACGCCTCCGCGGGCCAGATGCCAGATATCGAGCAACAAGCCACCGTTCGACCGGTCCGCTCCCGCAACAATGGCAATCGCCGTCTTCAGGTCGGCGACGTTGCTCCATGGCATCGGCTCAAGGACAACGTCAGTACCGTAAACGGCAGCCTTGTCACACAGCCGTGCGAAACGCTCGATCATACGCGGCATCGGCCACGTTTTCGCCTGCATATCCGGCCCAATCTTGAGATGCCGGACATCCAGAGCCTGTGCCGCAGTGAGCATGTTGTCGAGTACGATTTCGGCTTGCGCATACTCGTCACCATCGTCGATCCAACCGACCAGAAATTCGAGTTCCAGATATTTCAAACCAGACTCGGCCAGTATGTTTCGTATGGCATGCCAGTCATACTGCCGCCGAATCTGCATGAGGTCTGAGTGCATCAACCCGACCCCGCTATACCCCAAGCGTCCAGCTACTTCGACCCGTTCTCGAAAGTCATGCGGACTCGCTTCTTGCTCGGGAGGTCCGAGCGGGACCACGGCCCCCGCCAAGGTCCAATAGCTCGCAATGAATTCAGGCGTTGTCATCATGTGACTCTCCTTCTGCCTGCCGAGTCATTTTCCGCATGAGGGTTGCAGGTCCCTCGCTCAGTCGCGGCTCGCCTACCGGAACGAAGGCGCCGCCTATCTTCTCGAGGAGAATTTGCGCGTTCATGTCCCTACCCTCTTGGCCCGCCTCTCTCATCGCAGGGAACTGAGCCAACAAATTGTCGGCGGGACCTTGATAGACGTGCGACGGATCTTCGCGCCATCGTGGGAGTGCGGCAAGCTGGTCCGGGCTGAGATCTTTTACGAAATGCCGCGCTTGCGGAGGCATCAGCTCCACGTTGGTTAGGCCCTCGAACTCCTGGTAATTCATGACCTGTGTGACCAGGACTTTCTTTTCGTAGAAGGTATGGTCCGCGAACACCACACTCCAGCAATCCGTACAATAAAAACGGGTAGAATCAGCGTTTTCAAAATTTAAAAAGGCGCCAAGTTTTTCTTCGCCTATCACTATGGTGAACGCATTCGGGAACCAACTGCTATCCAAACACTGATAGACCGGAGGGGCAGGTCCCCCACGTTTGTGCGCGTACCACAAGGCAGCGGTACAGTCGTGACAGCAGCACTCATGTCTGAACAAAGCGGTCTGTGTGAAGAACTCAATGTGCACGGCTGTGCACTTACACGTAATATTCATAATCTTCTATTTACGCCCTTACAAACGTCGCCTGCCATCCACTCATTTGGTAACATCAATTTTCAGGCTTTCGACGGTTTCCCTGAGGATGGTAGGGATATCCCGGAGGGGGACCCCTAAGGCGTCGCGTCGGGTAAAATCAAATCCCGTCGGCGGCAGCTTCGACTCGCTTACCGGAGCAGGCATCCGAGCTTCGGGCATAAGTGTTTCCAGCTCGGCATAGATATCCTCCCAATGCCAACTATCGTAAACGCCAAAGTAACGGCCACTTGCTTCAGCGTTTTCGTAGGCCGCCAGGAACAACAACGCCAAGTCCTGGACGTGAATCATGGAGGAAGAGTCATTGGGAATCTTGTCGTGACGAGGCGCACCACCCTGCAGCATGTTTCGCAGTATCCCTTGGAACCCCCGCTCCGCATGCTCAGGTAGAACGGCAGGACCCAACATGAGGGTTGGCAGGAAAATGGATAAACGCATTCCGTGCTGTGCACAAAATTCCATGGCGGCCGGTTCCATCACGGTCTTTGCAGCGGATGTGTACTTCTTTTGCGCGTACTGGTGCGCGCGGTCTGACCAATGCTCGATTTCGTTCTTCCTGGCGACTGGATTTTTCGGGTTGGTACTACTGGTGCTACTACAGATAAGGATATCTTTAATGCCGGCCGCATAGGCCGATTGCAGGATATTCAGACACCCATCGACGGTGGGCATAACAATTTCTTTTTCGCCTTGCGCGTCGTCCATTTCGCGGGCAGGTGTTCCGCTCGGTCCAAAATACATGGGAATAAGACAAGCAATGAAAACCGCATCCGCGTTAGATAGGGCTTGATCGAACGCACCGGGGTGTGACATCTCTGCACTCAATAGCTCCAGTCGGTCCGATGCGCCATTCAAGGCGTACAAATGCTTGGTTCTCTCTGCATCAGAACTGTCCCGGAGAGTACCCCTTACCCGGTATCCGCGTTCCAATACGGCTTTGGTGAGATTGGCCCCAACAAGGCCGCTGGCTCCGGCAATACATATCGTCCGAGGTTCAGTCATGGGTTCTCCGTCTTTCCATCATCAACGAAATATTATTAGGCTGTCGGCACCCTTCAGAACGCTGAGGTCGTATACAATAGTCATGGTAGAAACTCAAGATCTCTGGAGACTGTATCATTTTTGAGACCGGACCCTGCAATTGACACAAATCGAAGACCGGACCGCCTTGATCCCGTTCTCGATCATCTGTAATTCTACCGACACGGGGGCAGACGCGCTCACTCTTTGAACCTCATTGCGCAACAAAGCGTGGCGGTTTTTTTTGGCGATAACCTAAGGAGGGGTTTATGGCTGGTATGTGGCAAAAGCATCTGCGGAATGTGCGGTTGGTGAGTGCTGTGTGCGTTGCTGTGCTGAGCCTTCTGGCCGTGTTCGGGCCGGTTGCTGGCGCTGCTGAGACGGCA
>CAYWPF010000023.1:0-14177 GCA_964460065.1 uncultured Enterobacteriaceae bacterium | reverse complement strand
GCACCGATGCCGGCGCCGAGGCCGGCTCCGTATAGCGCTCTATTCTGTCTCTCTGTGGCACAACCGGCTGCCAGAAAGAGGAATGCAATTACACAGCCAAGTTGGGAGTATCGGCTTCCTCGGCTCATTGTACGGTCTCCTTATCACACGTGCTCCGCAAAATGCGTCATCGATCATAGGTATTGCCGTATGAAGATTATAGCGCCGGAGAGGCCGGTCTTACAAGCGCGTAAGGGGAGAGGAGATTTGGAGGGTTTAGATGTCTCAGGCGGTATCCCAAGCGGTGTGTTTAGTGGCGAAGCGCGTCTATTCCAACAAGGTTACCAGCCTCAAGAAATTCGAGTGACGCCCCACCGCCAGTGGAGATATGGTTAACTTTTTCGGCCAACCCTGATTGGTTCAAAGCGGCCACGGTGTCACCCCCCCCGGCCACGCTAAAGCAGTCCTCATTTTCCGCCACGGCATCTGCTATCGCCCGGGTTCCGAGGTCGTAAGGGGGTGACTCGAAGATGCCCATAGGCCCATTCCAGAGAATTGTCTTGGCAGCACGTATAGCCTTTTGGAATCTGTTGATGCTCAAGGGTCCGATATCCACACCCATGTGATTCGGGGGCACATGTTCCGTTGTGTGTGAGTCGCCTGTTTGTGGAAAGTCAGGGTGTGGGACAACTACATGGTCGACCGGCAGATGGATGGTTACATTGAGTCGCGCGGCTTCCTGAAGGCAGAGGGTTGCCTCTTTCGTTTTCTCTGTTTCGACGAGGGAACGACCTGTGTTGATGCCTTGGGCGCTAAGTAGTGTATACGCCATTGCTCCGCCGACGATTATTGCATCTACGCGCGGCAACAAACTCTTGATTAGCCCAATTTTGTCCGAGACCTTGGCCCCTCCCAGTACGGCGAGGAAAGGTCGAGTTGGTCGATCTAGAAGCCGGGAAAGGCAATTGAGTTCTCGCTCGACCAAAAACCCTATGCCTTTAGCTCTATAGTGTTTGGTGATTTCCGCAACTGACGCATGCGGCCGGTGGGACACGCCGAATGCGTCGTTGATGTAGATATCTCCGCACGAGGCTAGTTCCATTGCAAATCGTCTGTCGTTGGTTTCCTCTTCTTTGTGGAAACGAAGGTTCTCAAGAAGAGCTATCGTACCGCGGTCAAGCCGATTAAGAGTTTGCAGGACAGTGGGTCCGACACAATCTGTCAGAAGTTTGACCGGCCGACCGATCAGATCTTCTAACGGTGTTAAGATATGACGGAGGCTCAGGTTGGGGACGACAACTCCGCGAGGACGGCCGAGGTGTGCAGCTAAAACGACCTGCGCATTTTGTTCTAGCGCGTACCGTATGGTTGGGAGAGCCTGCTCTATTCTCGTAGTATCGGCCACCCCAAGCTTGCCATTGAGGGGGACGTTAAAGTCGACGCGTACGAGTATCCGTTGGCCGGAAATGTTCATTTGCGCTATTGATTTTAGATCACTCACGCGAAGAATCTCCGTTGCTTGGAAGTTTGTCTGCGGTCTGTGAAAGTCGGGTTAGAATCTTGCGATTCGTTCAAACTGCCAATCCGTCTATGTCGGGGGTAGTTCTTGTTGCAACCCTATATCCTTTGTAGTCACATCGACGGTGGTTGCTTCGAGGGCTACATCGAGAACATCTTTAACGCTGGTGACAAACTTAAAATTCATTTCCTCTTTCACGTTAGCGGGGATATCGTCCAGGTCTTTCTCATTTCGTTCTGGCAAAATGACGGTGGTTACACCGGCCCGACGTGCTGCAAGGACTTTCTCTTTCACGCCACCAATCGGCATGACTTTACCCCGCAACGTTATCTCACCTGTCATTGCAATGTCCTGGCGAACCTTGCGTCTTGTAAGGAGCGATGCCAACGCCGTCACCATGGTAATTCCAGCGGAGGGTCCATCTTTTGGTATTGCGCCCGACGGCACATGGATATGTAAATCGCAGCTATCGTAGAAGTCCGGAGCGATATTCAACCAGTCGACTTGGGACCGCACGTACGAAAGCGCGGTCTGTGCAGATTCCTTCATGACATCACCCAGGTGGCCGGTTAAGGTCAACCCCTTCTTCCCGGCCATACGAGTAGCCTCAATGAAGAGAATGTCGCCCCCGTTCGGCGTCCATGCCAGTCCTATAGCCACCCCCGGCTCCTGCTGTTGTTCCGTAACTTCCGGCCAAAACTTTACCGGCCCTAATAAATCCGTCACGGACTGAGGTGTAATAGTGGTTTGCTCATTTCTCCCCTCGGTAATGGCCCTCGCTATTTTTCTGCAAACTGCGCCGATTTCCCTTTCCATATTTCTGACACCGGCTTCATGGGTATAACCGCCGGCAATACGTGAAAGTGCGTCGTCAGTAAATAGAATATGTTCTTCTTTTAGGCCGTGTTCGGCAACTTGTTTGGGCACAATATGCCGTTTTGCAATCTCTAGTTTTTCCTCTTCGGTGTACCCCGCCAGCTCGATTACTTCCATTCTGTCTCGAAGCGCAGGTGGTACAGGCTCTAAATAGTTGGCGGTGGTGATAAACATGACTTTCGAAAGATCGAAGGGCACGTCTAGATAGTGGTCGGAGAATGAGAAATTCTGCTCGGGATCCAAAACTTCCAGCAAAGCAGATGCGGGATCCCCACGAAAGTCCATCCCCAGTTTGTCAATCTCATCCAACATGAACAAAGGGTTACCGGTGCCTGCACTCCGAAGTGATTGAATGATGCGGCCAGGCAAAGACCCTATATAAGTTCTTCTATGTCCGCGGATTTCGGCCTCGTCCCTAACCCCACCAAGAGATAACCGTACAAATTTCCGGCCCATCGCGCGGGCAATCGACCGTCCGAGAGATGTTTTGCCCACCCCGGGGGGCCCCGCGAAGCACAATATAGGGCCCTTCGAATCTTGCTTTAACTTTCGGACCGCCAAGTACTCGAGGATTCTATCCTTGATTTTTTCTAGGTCGTAATGGTCCTCGTCTAAAACTTCTCTGGCATGTTTTATATCCAGATTGTCTTCGGAAATGTTCGACCAAGGAAGATTTACCAACCATTCCAAATAGGTTCGGACCATTGAATGTTCGGCAGACTCGACGGGAATACTTTTGAGTCGTTCATACTCATTGTCTGCTGCCTTCAAGGCCTCCGGCGACATTTTCGCATCGTCAATTTTTTGGCGAAGATCGTCAAGGTCACCGGGTTTTCCCTCGCCCTCGCCGAGCTCTTTCTGGATCGCGCGCATCTGTTGGCGCAAATAGAATTCTTTCTGATTCTTGTTTAATTCGCTCTGCACTTGAGTCTGAATTTTGTTTCCTAATTCCAAAAGCTCAACTTCTCTATTCAATATGGTCGACAGTTTTTCTACGCGGTCTTTTACCTCGATCGTGTTCAAGAGGTCTTGTTTTTCTTCTAGGACAATATTGAGGTTCGACGCGATTAAATCGGTAACTTTGGCGGCGTCCGTGATGTTGACGACCACTCCCTGTAGTTCGTCCGGCAGATAGGGCGCCATCGAGACGAACTTGGCGAATTGGGTCACCATATGTGCCTGGCGGGCATTGAGGTCGCGAGATTCTTTCACTGTGCTCTCTAGCGTTTGGACTTCCGCTCGATGATAGGGCGAGATCTGTTTGTATTGAGTGATATCGATTCGTTTCAACCCTTGTACCAGAATTCTAGCGCTTCCGTCCGGATACCGGAGCATTTTCAATATGCGTCCGGCGCTTCCCCGACTAAAGAGGGCCTCAGGTGCAGGCGCCTCGTCTTCTGCATTTTTTTGGGAGGCTAAGCCTAGAATGTTGTCTCCGTTTCGGCAGTCTTCGACTAGTTTAAGTGATGACTCTCGGGATATGAGCAATGGAACAATCGCGGACGGAAATATTACGACGCCACGTAGCGGGAGGATTGGGAGTTCGGACGGTATGGTGACATCACTAAGATCCTCGTCGAATCCCACTACGTTATGTTCACCCGTTTCTTCAACCTCGCTGGCTTTGCTATCTGCCATAACAGGCCTCCTCCAAGTGGCAGAAAACATATTACAAGGACTCTGGTTGCACAAGTGGGAAAGTCGAGGTACAAACTTCGGCACTTTAGGAGCGATGCCGTTTATGGTGGGTGGGTCGGAAGATTTTAAGACAGACGAAACGGGGGCTCTGATATCCCGGTTGGAAGCTAAGGTCTCTCAGGTGCACTTTCATAGGAATACCATCCGAGAGGAGTTGCGAGGCTCCGTGCTGGAAAAAAGAGGAGGTTGCCCCACCTACGTTACCATACGGGGACAGGATGGAAGTGGCAGGTAAGTCGCGCCCGTCTACGAAATAATAGCGAGAATCGTGCGGTCAATTTACTCGGACGATGGCGGTTTTTGCGATAAGAAGTCGAATTTTAACATTGTTCGAGAATATCGGGGTAAGGAGTAAAGTAAGCGTTTGGTGGCAGTCCGGAGAGAATGAAGTGTTGTATTGGTATACCTCCAAGGAGGCTTACCACAGATAGGTGTACGTCGAAACGCTTTGGGCAATAAATGGATGAAAAATGCGGTATGAAGCAATAGTATTTGACCTGTTCGGAACGGTGGCTCTGTTTCAGCAAGAGAAACTTCCGGTTTTCGAGTGGAAAGGCCACACGCGACGGTCTACTCTCGGTGAGCTTCGAAAACTCGTGGGTGAAGCTATACCGGACATGTCATTTGAAACTTTTTATAAGGCTATGTTGGAGATAAACCAAGAATTGACAGATTCGCGTGAACATGACCTGCGGGAGACGCAGTCAGCGGTGCGGTTTACAAGAACGTTAGTGAGAGCAGGACTGGCGGATTCGGCGCAGACACACTGTCTCGGCGAAATTCTTTCTACGGAACATATGGCCCTGCTTGCCAAAGCGACCGTTGTGCCGCCGGAGCATAGACGTTTGTTAATGCGTGTCGGTGCGGTTTATAAAGTCGGTCTTGTTTCGAATTTTGACCACGGACCAACCGCGCGACGGGTGATTGGCGAAGGCGGAGTTACAGACTGTTTTGCTCGAACGGTCATATCTGCTGAACATGGGTGGCGAAAACCACACCCAAAAATTTTTTCCGACGCCTTAACGGGACTAAATGTGGATTCTTCTGCTGCACTTTTCGTAGGGGATTCTCCAACGGATGATATCGTCGGCGCGAGCGCCGTTGGCATGGACGTAGCGTGGATTAACGAATCGCAAAGAACCTTGCCGGACAGGATTCCGCAACCCCGCTACGATATTCGAGCGATTCCCGAGCTAGAACCTATACTAGGCTTATGACTGAAGAGGCTAGGCCGATTGAAAAAAAGGGCCGCCTAGACGATGTTTTCATGGGGCCGACAGAAATCAAACGATTCGACGTTTTGTTGGAACGGTCAACTTTACAGCTAGGGAGGGCAGACTATGCAGTCCAAGGATTCGGGTTCAGCGCGCTCAGGTAGTGAAGCTAATAAAGTAATGGGGCGTATAGACAAGTTTCTTCGCCTGCTTACCGTTCAAATGTTTCTCATTATCGCATTGTTGGCCTATCTGGCCTACCAGCCGCAGGCAGGCCGGTACCAGGTCATACCGCCTCAATCGGTCATGGAAGGAACGATAATAATATTCGACACAATTTTAGGAAAGGCGGGCGGTACTTCTGTAGAGGTAAGAGGAAGGGACGACGAGGCCTCAGGACTTCGTTAGTTTCCGTGTGGCGGGTTCAGTATTTTATTGACTGCAAGGACCACGAAAGAAGAGGGGTGTTTCTATGCACGCTTTAGGGGTAGTACTTTCCACGGCCACGGCCGCTCCACCCAAAGAATTTGTAGAACTGGGCAAGGTTGCAGAGGATGCCGGCTTTGCATCGGTTCTTGTTAATGAGGGGCGAGGAGATGCGCTGGCGTGCTCGGAGGCGATCGCCTTGGCGACTGACACCATTAAAGTCGGTACTAATATTGCCAATATTTACTTTCGGCATCCGTTTCTAGCCGCGATGACAGCGACGACTATTTCGGAATTGTCAGGCGGACGAATGATTCTAGGACTCGGGATGAGTCATCGGCCTTTGTTAGAATCTTTGGGAATCAAAATGGAGAGGCCGCGTGAGTACATGCGCTCCTATGTCAAATCGCTGAACAAAGTGTTTGGGGGGGAAGGACTCAGCTCATTCCACCGACCACAGTCGAGTAGCTACAAGGTACCAGTGTATGTCGGTGCCGTCACGGTTGAGAGTGCTGAAATCGGAGGCGAATTGGCCGATGGGATAATGCCGTTTCTACCGGCCATTCACTATCTTACGCAACTTGTTGACGCGGCAAAACAAGCCGCTGTTGCCGCAGGTAGGGACCCACGGAAAGTCGACTGCATCGTCAGTATCCCGACCTTTCTCTCCGACAATTTGGACGATGCGAGATCCGCCGCCCGCTATAATCTTGCATTTTTCGGAAATTTACCCTTTTATCGAAAGCAGTGGCGTCGCTGCGGTTACGTGGACGAGGTGGCGGCAATACAGGAGGCCTGGAAAACAGGTAATAGACGCGCAGCTGCGGAATGTATCTCTGATCGAATGGTCGAAAACGTATGTATTTATGGCCCTCCGGCGAAATGCCGGGAACAGCTAGCCGCTTTCCATGAAGCCGGTGCCTCTGTGCCTGTGTTGGCGGTGAGCCCCGTTAACGAGGAAAGACTCGTTGCTACGCGGAAGGCACTTGAGGCTTTGGCTCCTGGTTAAAAAAATATTACATTCCATTGGAAAAATAAGGTCTCGACAGGTATTAGTTAGAATAATTCATAATAGACTGGGTCTCTTTTTTGCTTATCTTGATGAATGAACGTTCATGTCATACAATGGACGGAGGAGACCGGAGACGGGTTAGCTAATAAGACGGAAAAACCACTGATGACACAAAAATTTTGGCTTCTGGTCCCTTTTTTACTTCTCATGACGCCGGTAAATTTTGCCCGCGCCGACCAAACTACTACGAGAACTTGGAAAAGCGTAGATGAATTGTCCAAACAGGAGCTAGAGACAGTACGATTAGACAATGCCCCCGAGCGACATTCTGAAGTGGAATATTTTCCTGCTGCAATATACCCTTTCGCTCCACCGTTTACTGCCGAAGAAATGGGGTATCGAGCAATGGAGTTTACGCCGCGGGCACGTTGGTCCTCCGTCGTTGCCAATTCTTGGGGATCGATCGCGTCGCAGGGGGTCCTGCTGAACCCTGGCACATCGATTACATTTGTGAGCTACGATCCCGAGTACAAGGGCGTGCGAAAAATACTCGTGGCCAAGCCAGGGGAGGAAATCTATCGGTCTTTGAGCCAGGCGATCGCTCCGCCAGCTGCTGAGGGTGGGCAATGGTTGGCGATTCGCTACCGTACCGACAAGGACAATATAACGAAGGAGCAACGGTTCCGGTACTCGTCGTCGTTACGAAGGGTAAGGAGTCAGGCACCGTTACGACGACAGAGCCAGTTCCCTAACATGGCTCTCACTCCAGATGATGCATGGGGAAGGGACGCGTGGGAGTTTTCATGGCGCATCTTGGGTGTCGACGTCTTACATGAAACCGTCCGTTTTCCCCGGACTCGTCCTACTATAATACTCCGAGATGGAGAATCGGGAGCATTTAGAACCGTTGCCACCAATAGCCTGAAACTGATGGGTGAAGCTTTTTCGCGTTACACGGCCACGGGTGGCGTAGAGTGTTACGTTGTTGAAGCGAAGGCCCGCCCAGAATGGCTTCCTGATTACTATGCGCCGAGACTTATCTATTGGCTCGAGAAGGGTTCATTTTTCCCCCTGCGGAGTGAGCAATACGGGCAAGATGGTAATCTGCAGTTTATAGAGGTTCGGTTGGCAGAACACTTTAATACAGCCTTGAAGGAATTGGGATATGGTACGTTTATGATAACCCATTGGGATGTCGCTGGGGATATCATGTCCTATCTTGTCAATGACAGCCATAAGGTTCTACAGTGGGAACCCGAGGAAGCAACGGTCTTTTTTAATCCAGACTTTATGCGAAGACAATGGCATTTGGATGCGTCAATCAAAAGCCAAGCAGCCGTGAAGCACCCCAGTCAATATTTTTTACGCCCTGGCTTGCAAGAGGGAAAGTTTCCCAAAGAACGAGTGTTCGAACTAGCGGTAGAAGTAGCTAAGCGTGTGAGCGCACAAGACGCAGCAGGGCGCCTGATATTTGACGGTATGACTCAGGACGACGTTAGCCAGGTTACCGCTCAGGCCTCGCGCGATTCTGCCGGATAGTTATAGAGCCTGGCCCTACCGCACGGTAGACTTGCTGTCCCTTGACGAATGAGATAGGCACCAGCAAATGCTAGCCCGATACGGTATGGTGCATGGCCGGTTCCAGCCGTTCCATAATGGTCATCTAGAGTATGCTCTTCGGGCATTTTCACGGAGTGAACATCTAATAATCGGAATCACGAACGCGGACCCCACACATGGTCGTCCGGAGGCTACCGACACAAATCGGCATCTTCCGGGATCAAATCCATTCACCTTTTTCGAACGGCAACGAATGATTCGTCAGACATTGGTGGACCACGGGATCTGTCCTGACCGTTTATCAATGGTTCCATTTCCCATTCATGAGCCGGAGAGATGGTCGCATTACTGCCCGGTCGGAACGCATCATTTTGTTAGAGTGTTCTCGGACTGGGGGCGCGAAAAGGTGGAACGGTTGCGAAAAGCGGCTTATGAAATCACGATACTGGACGAGGGTACACGGAAGAAATACAGCGGAGAAGATGTACGTGCACGAATAAAAGAAGGGCAGAGTCTCACCAAGTTTCTGCCCAGTGCTGTCGTCAATATTCTGAGAGAAATTT
The DNA here is from genome assembly GCA_964460065.1 of uncultured Enterobacteriaceae bacterium. Taxonomy (GTDB): domain Bacteria; phylum Desulfobacterota; class Binatia; order Bin18; family Bin18; genus Bin18. The sequence continues at coordinate 5,330 of CAYWPF010000023.1, read as the reverse complement.
CGGCTCGAGAACGACTTCTTTGCCTAGATTAGAGAAAATCGGGCTTATGCATATTCTATTCTGCGTTTTGGATGGGCTCGCCGACCGTCCTCAGAAAATGCTCCACGGTAGAACACCATTGGAGGCGGCCGATACGCCGAATCTCAATGAATTGGCCGCCATGGGCGCGACCGGGTTGCTCGAGCCTTTTGCGCCGGGGGTTCCATTGGAAAGTGAAACGGCTCACTTTTTGATGTTCGGGTACCAGTTGGAGAGTTTTCCGGGCCGTACGGCTTTTGAGGCAGCCGGAAGAGGAATAGAAATTCCCGCTAACTCTGTAGGAGTTCTGGCGAGCTTTGCGGAAGTGTCGCTGGATGGTTCGAAGGTACGACGAGAGTCGCTACTATGGGAAAAGACGACGGCGCGTGATCGGGAGGATCAACACTGTGAAGCCCTCGTTGCGGATATTCGGGGATACCGTACAGACGACAAAGTGTTTTCGTTAGAATACTGTGGAAATTGCGAGGCGATATTGACTATAACGGGGGAAGTTAGCCGGGACGTCACTGACGTTGATCCATTCTACAATGGACATTACGCCGCGCGCGCGTTTCCGTTGGCGACAAGCAAAACACCAGATCGCGCCGCGCGCACCGCGGGGGCGCTGAATCGGTATTTGGAATGGACATATTGGCAATTGTCGGCGCACGTCGTGAATGAAGAGAGACAGGCTAGGGGGGAGTCTCTGATAAACTTCCTTTTGACAAAATGGGCGGCGGGACGACCGGACGTGGTGCCTTTTGAGAAAATGAACGGGATGCGGGCGGCAAGCATCGAGCATTATCCATTGTACATCGGCATCGCGCGGATCTGTGGGATGACGCCCGTAGTAACCCGAAAACATCGACGACCAGGAACGGATTTTAATGAGAAAATAGATAATGCCTTAAAACTTTTTAGCCACGGCTACGATTTTGTGCACATACATTCAAAAGCGCCTGACGTTGCGGGTCACAACAAGGATCCGATCGCGAAGAGAGATGCTTTGGAGGAGTTGGATGCGGCGTTCGCACAACTTGTCCAGGCCTGTAGGGGCCGTTCCGATCTGCTGGTTGTGGTAACAGGAGACCATGCGACGCCAAGTAGTGGTCCGCTGATACACTCTGGGGAGGCGGTTCCTTTTCTCGTGTGCGGCGGGCCAAATGTCCTCACAGATCAGATTGCTGAGTTCGATGAGCGCTCCGTAGTGTTGGGCGGTGTCGGTCGAATACGAGCGACAGACGTTATGCCATTGCTGCTTAACCTTACAGACAGAGCACGGCTGATGGGAGTCCAACATCAGCCGGAAAGCCGACCTTTTTGGCAGTGGGACCCTGAACCTTTTGAGGTAAAATGATCGCTCGCGATAGCAGTTTGGCCAGCAATGTTCAACTTCCACACAGCATCGGGTACGGTTACTATGAAGGACGTCGAAGGGTAGGGGGATCGTCTGACCACAGGAGTGTATATCGGCTACTCTTGGCTACAAAGAACAGGTCAGACATCGTCTGTGCCTACGCCATTTTCGGTGTTGGATTCGCGCCGTTTTTTGGGAAGCGGCTAGGTTAGTTACTTTGCTGAGGAAAGAGGAAGTCTACATGTCGGAAGCGCTACGGTTTGGTACATACGTTGAATTCCAATGTGCACCCGGTGATGACCACGCGCGACTTATAGAGGATGTCATCGAGTTGGGCGTACATGCGGATAAGAACGGTTTTTCAGTGTTCACGACACTGGAACACCCTTTTTTTGAGCAGTTCGCTATCAATCCGAACCCGCTTGCGCTCTATTGTACCCTCGCGGAGAGAACGAAGCAGATACGCTTTCGCACGCTATGCCACACGCTACCGTTGCATAATCCGATGATACTGGCGGGTGAAATTGCGGAGGCGGATATACTGACCAAGGGACGGATTGAGTGCGGTGTAGGCCGCGGACACGCTTGGTTGAATGAGCCCGCCAACATTGTTTTAGAAGAGAACCAGGAGCGCTATGTCGAGGCTCTGGACATTTTACTGAAGGCGTGGACGGAAGAGCGCTTCTCCTACGAGGGAAAATATTATCAGGCTAAAGATCTTTCGGTAGTCCCGAAGCCTTTTCAGAAGCCACACCCGAGAATATTCCAAGTTGGAACGAGTGCGAAATGGTTTAAAATGGCCGCTGAACGCGAGTGGGGAGTATGTATAGGCGGTCCAGCTCCCACATCTGTTTTTCGTGAACCCGCCCAACTTTACCGGAATGAGTGCCGGGCTGCGGGAACAAGGCCGTACCTTGGTTGGATTAAGGCGATCTACATCGATGAAGATGAGAATGTGGCATTGAATGAAGCGGAAGAGGCGGTAAGTAAGTTTATTGAATTCAACGTTTCCCCGACCGATTCTCTAGCCCGGACAAGTAAAGAAGAAAAAAAGCGCTTAACGGAGGCAGGGTACGCATTCTATGCGGCGGACGATTTCGCCAACCTGAGAAACCTCTCGTATCGAGAACTTATAGAGGCGGGCATCGTATACGTCGGGTCTCCCGAAACCGTTGGTAGACAGTTGTTGGATCTTTGGGAGGAGTTTCGTTTCGACGAAATGATCATAATAAGCCATTATGGTGGAATAAAAAAAGAAAAAGCGCTCAAGACGCAGGACTTATTTGCGAAGCGTGTGATGCCCTTGATTCAGAAACGTGCTGCCATCACGAATGAACGGACGGGGCAGTAGCGTAAGATGTCCTTGGTAATGGAGGAGGAAACATGGCAACGGCTATTTTCGATGTCAACAAACGTTGGTCTGAAGAATACCCTGAATTAGGTGTGGAACCGGTACCGACTGAGCCTTGCTATTCGCCGGCCTACTACGATTTAGAATGCGAGCGCGTTTTCAAGAGGACATGGTTGTATGTTGGTCGGGAAGAGGAAATCGCAAATGCCGGGGACTACTTTGTGCGAGATATGCGGTCCTGGGGAACCTCTGTGATTTTTATTCGCGGAGATGATGGGCGGATACGGGGCTTTCACAATATATGCTCACACAGAGGCAATAAACTTGCGTGGGAGGAAACCGGACGTTGCAAAACGTTCTCCTGTCGATTTCACGGCTGGGTCTACGACTCTCGAGGGCGCTTGACGGGAGTCCCCGACGAAGAATTGTTTCACAATTTTGTGAAGGCTGAGAATGGATTGATGCCGGTACGAACAGGTCTGTGGCAAGGTTTCATTTTTGCTAGTGTAGATACTAGTTGCGATCAAAGTCTGACTGACTATCTTGGGGATTTCGGGAAACGGCTCGAGGGGTTTCCCTATGCCACGATGAAGGCGCGCTACGCGTATGAGACCGAGATTAAATGTAACTGGAAAGTAGCGCTGGACGCTTTCTCGGAGGCGTACCATGTCAATACGATCCATGGACAGTCATACCCTGACACGTTTACAGGCAAGAATAATCCATTGTGTCATCTGCCAGAAGTCCGTTTTTATGGACCGCACCGGTCCTGCATCGTCTACGGGAACCCCGATCATAGGCCCAGTCCAGCGGCGAAAGTTGCATACCGATTTGGCGAAACGGTGACGAAACGATCCGGCACCCAAAATGATCTACCAGAAGGCGTCAACCCGACGCACAGTTCCGAGTTCGGCTTTGATTTAGGCGTTATCTTCCCGAATCTGATTCTTCATGTTTTACCAGGAATGTGGTTTACGCATCAGTTCTGGCCGCTTGCGCCTGACCGTACTTTTTGGGAGGGGAGGGCGTACTGGCCGGTGGCAACGACGCCTGGCCAGCGCTTCGCCCAAGAATTTAATAACACAGTACTCCGGAACGCGTGGCTTGAGGACACGGCAACGATGGAGGCGACTCAGGAGGCGCTGTCTTCTGGGGTTAAGAAATATTTCCATCTGCAAGAACAGGAGATATTGATTCGTCATAGCTACAAGGTGCTCGAAGATTACGTAGGGTTTTACGGTGGGGAGAAATAGCATGTCGAGAAACCCACTACCCCCGGGATTTACGGATTTAGAGGTATTTGTTGCAGAATGGGGATTAGGTACACAGGGGGAGCGCGAACGGAAACGGCGTGCGAGCACTCCGGCTGAACTCACGACACTCTATGACGTATTACTCCCGAGAATGGATCCGATACTCGAATACTTGAATGAGCTGGAATTCGGTCGACTACCCGCGGACGCGACGCGACTGTTTTTTCTCACGCTATCCTTCGCTGAGATAGCACCATTCATAGAATGCTATAAAGGCCACCCTCGGGTGGCCAACAGTTTTGAGGAAACGCGTTTTGTAGCCTTGCATGCGGACCGCCTGGCTTAAAGGGAGGAGTGTATTATGTCCGATGTTAATGTCGAACAACTTGCGGACCGGGTACAAAGATTGGAAGATATAGAAGCTATAAAGCGGGTTATCGTGCGTTACGCACAAGGGGCTGATAAGAGAAACGACCCTAACATTATGGTCCCCTTGTTTGCCGAAAATGGAATCTGGGACGGCGGCGACCGTTTCGGAGTGTATCAAGGACATGATGCGTTACGGAGTTTCTTTGCAGAAACGGGGTCTTTCATTAATTGGACGCTCCACTACATGGTGTCACCGGCTGTTGATATTAGCGTCAACAGCGGAAAGGCGGACGCATTCTGGTATTTGTGGGAGACCGCCAATATGCCCGAACAAGAGACAGAAAAAGACGTCGCCTTCTGGATTGGTGGAACTTATGAGGCCCAACTCTCCAGACATAGCGACGGAACATGGAAATTTGATCGAGTTCTGTTGAATGTGCAGCTGTTAGCCCCATATGAAAAAGGGTGGGCGGAGCGTCAGGTACAAGAATAATTCAACGTTGAGGATTGTGCGGTATGACAAAAAGTAAGAGTGAATATGTATCCATAGATAGAACTAAAACGCTGCAGGAAGACCCACGTCATGGGCACAACAGATGGCATCCCGATATTAAACCTGCCATCGAGGTGGAGCCAGGTACGATTGTGGGACTGGAAACTCGAGATGCATTCGACGGGTTCATTAAACCTGACACGCGGGCGTCTGATCTTGCGAATGCCAAACTAAGCGTGGTACATCCGCTTACTGGACCCGTGTATGTAAAAGGGGCGGAACCCGGGGATGTGCTCGAGGTGACCGTCGTAGAGGTTGCGCCAGAGGAATTCGGCTTTACGGTCCAGGTTCCGGGATTTGGATTTCTGAGAGATGAATTCACGGATCCGTACCTCGTACGGTGGAATATCAGTGACGGATTTGCGACATCAGACGAATTGCCCGGAGTGCGGATTCCTGGGGCGCCTTTCATGGGGGTGATTGGTTTGG
>CAYWPF010000022.1:0-2536 GCA_964460065.1 uncultured Enterobacteriaceae bacterium | reverse complement strand
AACGCCATGCTCCTGACGGAGGAAGAGCGCGTACTCACTGACGATAGTATAGAGATTCGGTCCGTTATCTCGGGTGGTCTATGAAGTGCACACGTTGTAGGGAACACGCCGAATTATCACTGCGCTCCCATAACGCTGCATTTTGTCGCTCCTGTTATATCTTATTCTTTCGGCGACAGGTTCAAAAGGCCATTGCCGCACACGAAATGTTGAACAAAGGGGACCGCGTTCTAGTTGCCGTTTCGGGAGGCAAAGATAGTCTTGCGTTGTGGGATGTACTAATACACCTGGGCTACGAGACGGAGGGCCTGTATTTAGCGTTGGGAATTGAAGATTATTCCGCACATTCCCAAGAGAAAGCCCAGGCATTTGCGGAAGATAACAGTGTCAAACTACGGATAGTTACCGTCGAAGCCGATGCCTACTCGGTACCATTCGCCGCCAAGCACACTCGACGGTCAACGTGCGCCGCATGCGGTTCATTCAAGCGTCATTACTTCGACAAATCGGCATACGAAGGAAACTTCGACGCTCTCGCGACAGGACACAACTTAGATGACGAGGCCGCACGCCTAATGAGCAATGTCCTCCATTGGGACATGGAGTACCTAGCACGGCAGAAACCAGTGCTGGAGCCAAGTCACGAAAAGTATGTGAGAAAGGTTCGGCCGTTATACCGGCAAAGTGAACTCGAGACGGCGGCCTACGCCTTTTTTCGCGGTATAGATTATATCATCGAGGAGTGTCCAAATAGTACTGGTGCCTCGCAGATTTTCTACAAAGAAACGCTGAATCGTATAGATGCTGAGATGCCCGGTAGCAAAAGAAATTTCGTGCAAAAGTTTGTACGCGAGGCACAACCTCTTTTTGAATCGTCCCGTGATAGTGGACCCCCCAGGGAGTGTGAGCGATGTGGCATGCCCTCGTACGCCACCGTTTGCGCCTTCTGCAATCTAGTGGGAGAAGTGGACCGGAAGGCACCCCCCCCAGGGTAACTCATAACCGGAGCGGCGGCGCAGCACCGCCCAACGTGCAGACGCGACCGGCTCATCTAGTAGTCGACAGAGAATTATGGAAGAGCACAACTCGGCAAGTCCTGGAATTTTAAAAGCAGGCGACAATGTACTTTTCGTGGATGAAAAAAACCGAGAATATCTACGAGTTTTGTTACCAGAAACCATCATTGCCCTCAGAGGAGGAAACATCCCTGCCGAACAATTCATCGGTCTACCGGACGGCTCGCTTGTAGAAGTGGGCAAAACAGAACGGTTCCGCGTGCTCCGTCCTACTTACGCGAGACTTATTCCGAACCTCCCGCGAAAAGCACAAGTGATTTACCCATAAGACGTGGGCCCGATGCTCTTGTGGGGCGACGTTTATCCTGGCGCGAAAGTGCTAGAAATCGGTTCGGGGCCTGGCGCACTTACACTCGCGCTGCTCCGCACACTTGGTCCCAAGGGGTATCTCGTTACGATTGAAATTCGCCGCGATCATTGCGAGATGGCAAGAGGCAATGTCCGACGCTTTATGGGGACCGTCCCTAATTGGATGTTGGCGCAAGCCGATGCATATGTGGGCCTGCCTATACAGACCGCCGACCGCGTGTTTGTAGATCTTCCTGAACCTTGGAGAGTACTAACCCATGTCCGTAAAACTTTACGCGTTGGTGGTGTACTAGTCTGTTACATCCCCACCGTGTTGCAAGTAAAATCGTTGGTAGATGCTCTAACGGACGACACCAGATTTGACAATGTCGAGGTTATGGAAAATATGCTCCGCTTTTGGCACGTCAAGGATCTTTCCGTACGTCCCGAACACCGAATGGTCGCCCACACCGGTTTCATCATTATAGCGCGACGGGTAATGGATGGATCGGCTGTACGTGTAAAAACACAGAAGGAACTTAAGGCGCTCCAAAACGACGCGTCTATGAGCTGACACGCTCATTAAAAAAAACCGATCGAGATGCACCATGACCCGGTCCATTATCCACCTAGACATGGACGCCTTTTTTGCCGCAGTTGAACAACTTGACCGGCCAGAGTTGAAGGGTAAAGCGGTAATTGTTGGCTGGGATAGCCCACGCGGGGTCGTGGCCGCGGCTTCGTACGAGGCGCGCCCTTTTGGCGTACGGTCGGCCATGCCCATGCTCAGAGCGAAAAGTCTTTGCCCCGGGGCAGTCGTGGTCCCACCACGAAGGGATCGGTACCGGACCGTCTCCCAACATATCTTTAAAATTATCCAGTCGTTTACGCCCCAGTTAGAGCCGGTTGCGCTAGACGAGGCCTACTTCGACGTTACGGCGAGCCAAAAGCTTTTCGGCCCCCCATTGAAGATTGCCCGGCAAGTCAAAGAAGTCATTGAGAAAGAGACCCTGTTGACCAGTTCCGCTGGCATTGCACCAAACAAATTTGTGGCGAAACTCGCTAGCGCCTTTCAAAAACCGAACGGACTAACTGAAGTCCACGAGAAGGATATCCCGGCCTTTCTTGGCCCATTGCCCGTAGAAATTATCGGGGGCGTTGGAGAGGTTACT
>CAYWPF010000021.1:0-33979 GCA_964460065.1 uncultured Enterobacteriaceae bacterium | reverse complement strand
TTAGCTACAAGCGTCTCAACCTTCAATGCCGCGCCCCTTTTTGCATACCAATGAGCTACTTGCCCGCGGCCTCGGACCGTTCCCGACCACGGAATAGTCGGCGGCCCAGTTGAAACCCACACTACTTCCTCACTTAACGGTTCAAGGATTGGACGCATATCTCCCTGCATTCCTGCACGCACGAGATGGGTGTAAATCTGCCGGATAATTCTCCCATTATCTGGCAATGTCCTTTCGCGAGGTTTAATTTTACCCTTCGATGCTTCCCAAGCAGCTGTGAAGGTGTCCAGAACCTGACCCTCGAAAAGAGCTCCTGTATTTATGTGTGGAAGTTCGGACTCGTGACTTTCTGCGGTGCCACTGACTCTATCTTCCGATTCCTGCCCCTCGACATCTGGGAACTTCTTGCGCTTAGTCACAGCCCAAGCAGCCGTGAAGGTATCAAAGGCTGAAGAACTAAAGGGGTCTTTTACAACTCGCATTATTCTCTCAATCTCTTTTTTTTGGGCCATAAATCATTTCCCTCGTACGCTTTCGTCTCCTTGCTCGTCGTCCTTACCTTTCCTAAGCGCTAATATTTCCTCCGCTAATTTCAAATCTTTAAGTGAGTCGACATCAATTCCGGCCTCTGCGAACGGCATTTTTATAACGCCAATACGCGCCCCCACGGTTCGAGATACCTGCTCGGCTGCCCGGGCTGAGTGGAGACGCCCTACAAAAAACCGCAACAGATTAAGCAAGCCGAACTTCGCCACAAGTCTCCACGGCGTCTTTCGGAATTGTCCAGCGTTCTCCCAAAATTTCACGGCATTCGAAGATTCTGGACTTCGCAGGAGAAAAAGATTAGCCCCACAAAACTGTCCATCGGCGAAAGAAAAAAAAGTCCTCCGTGAACAGGGAAATCTTCGTCGTAAAACAGAAGCGGACACTACCGCCACTATAATATCTGCGTCAAGCATCATGGCCCTGCGACAAAAATACTCGACCATCTTAGGTGTCAAGAGAGCATGATCCGCTGTGGTAACGAGCAACGGCTCACAGGAATGATGATTTACAAAATAATCGAAAACACTAGAAGCCGGAGAATCCCGACTCCGGTGGAGCCCTACGCCTTGCAACTCCGCGAAGTCTGCGATGACACTAGCTTCACCAATACTGATCACTGTCCGCGACACTGTAGAGGCCATTTCGAGACACTCATAAACCCGCAAGATCATTGGCACACCGCCCACCTCTACACACGCCTTGTCCTCTTCGCCTAAAGCCGGCCATTCGGTTCTTTCAGACGTTCGTCTTCCGGCCAAAATCAACGATTCTAAAAGTGGACCCTCATTCACAAACTTCATGGCGTCTCACAAATCTATGCACTGTACACTCTACACACTTCAACTAAGCAACTTCTACTGTTTTTGGATAGGCATCTAGCGCGCGGTTTCTAACTGCCCACTCTTCCCCCCTGACAAAGCGCCAGCTAGACTGGCCAGAAACGGCGAAGGAGAAAGATTTGCGTATCTGGATAGATGCGACAAGCCCAGGAAGCTGCTTGTCAATTTTTGGGATGACGTTACTCGAACGGTTACTTCAGAATCTCCTTACCGCGGGATTAGACGACGTTGTAGTACACATTCAATTAGCCGAGGGGACCCGGTCTCAATCTTCCATAATCCCGCCCAAACTTCTCCGGAAATTTCGAATACGATGGGAGTGCGAATCCCTAGCGCCACATCTTTCACGCAGTGAAGGGTATCCCGACGGTCATAACGAACCGATTCTAGCCTTCGACGCGGCCACCGTGATAGACGGCAGACTCGTCAGGCACCTTTCGGAAATCAAAGGATCGTGGGCCGTGCGGTGTCAGAATCAGTCGGACCATATTGGTGCTTTCCGTTTGGAAGCGGGTCTGTCCTCCCGCCCGATGTCCCCCGCTACACTCTCATCCTTTTCACAGACTGCAGACGAATGGACTCGACAGGGACACCTGAACGAGTTGGTACTGGGAAAAATACCTTCCTACATCCGGAAATTGCGCCGCGACCTGCCGATCTATTTATACTCTGTACCAGATTCCTCGACACGGGATTGGACCGAGCGATTCTTATTTTCGTCGAACTACAAAGGTTCAACAGATTTCTTTACCAAATATGTCTATCCGCCCCTGGTTTGGCAGCTGGTGAGACCGCTGTCGCGCTGGAGGGTACACCCGAACACGATTTCTGTATTCAACGTTTTAATTACCTTTCTGGCAGTACCTGCCTTCGCCACCCGAAACTGGGCGTTAGGCTTCCTGCTTGCGTACACGATGAGCATATTAGATTCGGTCGACGGCAAGTTGGCCCGTCTTACCTTCACTGCGTCCCGACTGGGCGACATATTAGACCACGGCCTAGACATCATACATCCTCCTTTTTGGTATTTTGCGTGGGCCTGGGCTCTTACTAGCGGAGATACGAGTGCGATTTTGTTCAAGCTTGCCGTATGTATGACAGTCTTTTATACGGCGGATCGAGTGGTTGCAGGTCTATTCAGTAGCCGGACCGGTTCTTCTATACACGGTTGTTCTCCTCTTGACGAGCGTATGCGTACCTTCATTTCGAGACGTAACATTAACGTTCCTTTGTTTATGGTCGGGCTGTTACTTGGTGTGCCTGGTCCTACATTCACGTTCATCGTCATTTGGCAAATCATTTCTTTCGCGTTTCACGCCGTAAGGTTGGTCAACTTTTGGAATAAGGCTCCAGCAATCCATAAGATCCCAGGATGAATCTAGTACGGGGGAGGGAAAAATAATGCGCGTTCTGCTTGCGTTCGCACGAGCATATCCGGGGCGCAGTATTGTAACGCTGATATGCTTAATCTTCGCTACTCTAGCCGAAGGATTGAGCTTTTCCAGTTTGTTACCCTTATTAGGAATGGCGACCCGGCGTGACAGCGGTTCCGGACTTGCTGAGTCACCATCCACGCCGCTCGAGCAAGCGGTGAGTGATCTGCTGCTCACGCTGGGACTCCAACCCAACATCGGCGTACTCTGCATTACTATAGTCGTCGGTATGATCCTGAAGGCGGTATTTGTTCTGTTTGCGCAGAAACAAGTGGGATACACGGTTGCCCACGTCGCGACAGATTTGCGGCTATCACTACTCAGATCCCTTCTAGCGGCACGGTGGGAGTATTATGTCCGTCAGCCAATTGGCAGTTTCACAAACGCCTTTGCAACAGAAGCTAGTCGCGCCTCAGAGGCCTATCTGTACGCTGTAACTATTATCGCGTTTGGTATTCAAACTATCCTATATATAGGGCTCGCGCTGTCGGTCTCTTGGAAAGCCACTCTAGGTGCCGCAATGTTCGGCATCTTAATAATTTTTAGCCTGAACAAATTAGTGCGAATGGCGAGGCGTGCCGGAGCCCGTCAAACCATTCTTTTGAAAGGCATGCTTGCCCGACTGACGGATGTGTTGCAGGCAGTAAAACCCCTAAAGGCAATGGCACGTGAAGAGCAAACCGGTCCCTTACTTGAAAAAGGGACAAAAAACCTGCGGAAAGCACTGGAAAGAGAGGTCCTGAGTAAGGAAGCTCTTCGCGCTTTCCAGGACCCGCTCTTAGTTAGTTGTCTGGTGGGGGGGCTATACATTGCGTTGACCCGTCTGTCGTTGTCACTAGATACTGTCATTATGCTCATCATCTTCTTCGGTCGTACCCTGAGCAGTCTCAACAAATCCCAACGTCAGTTTCAAAGAATGGCGTCCCGAGAAAGTGCGTATTGGTCACTACATGACACCCTAAAAGAGTCGAATTCGGCTCGAGAAAACAGGGGGGGACAGCGAGAGCCACAACTCAAGAGAAAAGTAGTGCTCAGTAATATCTGCTTCTCGTATGAGGACAAAGTGATATTGGAACAGGCGTCGTGCACGATACCCGCGGGCCAAATGACGCTACTGGTTGGGCCATCAGGCGCCGGCAAGACATCTACGGTTGACCTAATCGTGGGGCTTCTCCAACCTAAGAAAGGGACCGTGACTGTTGATGGAATACCTCTTCCGGATATTGACCTCAAGGCATGGCGCCGCAACATTGGCTATGTTCCACAAGAGATGCTACTGCTCCACGAGACTATTGCCGCAAACGTAACACTGGGGGATACTGAACTCACCGGGAACGACATTCGCAACGCTTTGGAGGCAGCCGAAGCGTGGGACTTCGTGCAGAAGCTCCCGCAGGGTTTGTCTACAAAAGTCGGAGAAAGGGGAGCTAGGCTATCGGGGGGCCAGCGACAACGCATCGCAATTGCACGGGCTCTGGTTCACTCGCCTAGCCTGTTAATTTTGGACGAGGCAACTACTGCGTTGGATCCTGCTAGCGAAGCATCTATCTGTTCTACGGTCCAACGGTTACGCGGATCAATGACTATTTTAGCTATTTCCCATCAACCGGCTATGTTGGAAATCGCTGACCGGATCTACGAACTCAAAGAAGCCCGCTTGAGCTCTGTTGACCGGTCGTCATCCACACACTACGTAAAATAAATTCATTAAGCATCTTCGATTTAGTCACAACGTTTTATGAACCTTTCAAATTCTTCTTTCAGGGAACGAAACGGTGAGGAGCCATCACTTTTTAGAGCCGCTCCATCAGCTCTGGTGGACCAGGAATTAGAGGTAGTCACACTAGGTGCTCGGCCTGGTTTTACGCCGAGCGCCAAACCTCCCGTCCGAATATTTTTAGGTACCGAAGTGGCCCAGCACAGGGCAGAACGTATTTTCGTTTGGTCAATAGAGAAGGTCCGTGATCCATCTCGCGTGTACGAATTGTACTTATTAAAAGGACTTAAAGGTTTTGACGCTCGGAATTGGTTAACCGGGTTCACTAATTACCGCTTCGTGGTCCCACATTTGGCCGGCGGAAAAGGTCAAGCGATCTACAACGACACAGATCAGATATATCTAACCGATCCTGCAATACTATTCGACATTGGCCTCGGTAGCCACGGTTTTCTGTCGGTTAGTCCACAAGACACCTCGGTAATGTTAATCGACTGCGAACGCATGTGCCAAGTATGGACCCTACGTAAAGCTCAGAACGGAAAGCGTAAGCATCTTGAAGCAGCCGCTATGAACATCCCGGATCTCTGGGGGCCGCTCAGTCCGAAATGGAATACTAGGGACAGCAACTATAATGGCCAGAGGGCGGACTTAATCCACTATACGACGATCCATGCACAACCGTGGCAACCTTCACCGGACCGATATTCCTACCAACATAGTCCCGCACGTGACATTTGGTTCAATTTGGAAGACTCAGCAAACGATGCTGGCTATCACATTTTTGGACCAACCAACCCAAGTAAAAAGTACCTCGAGTTAATTGCAGTCTTAAAGAGTCTACCAACCTCATCTCTAAACGAAATTAGTAAGCGGATAAAAGAACGGAGCGTCGGGCATCACAAAAGCATCTGCGAACTGATCACTCAAACCAAAGCGCGAAAAATTTTAATCAGCAGCCTGTCTACCAAAGACGAGACGGCCGTTGCCAACGACAGGATCAAGACTTTTCACGAAGCCCCCGTAATCGAAGTCTCGGCGGGATTAGTTCCCGGAGAAGATCTACAATTGGATGGTGTCATCTGTCTGGCAGCCATGGATTTTGTTCCGGACGAAGACATTCCTTGGGTGCTAGAACGCATCTTCGGTAGCGCAAGACAGTTTGTTTACGTCACGGTCGACAAGACACAGGACAGCCTGTCCCTACCCGCATCAATACCGCTACCGCGCTACGTGAGGAGTGCAGCCTGGTGGAAGACACAGTTTGACCGGACTAGCATTCGGCATCCAACTATCACCTGGCATCTGAAAGGAACACGAGTGAAGAGAGCCGGGAAAGGTAGGGGGACCGGCATCTACTCAAGCGACAGACCTATAGATTACGTTGGGGGTAATCTTCGCCGGGACCCTAGTGTGTGGACCCTAACCGGAGATAAGCCAGGGCAAAATACGCAAGTGTTGGGACTAGCCAAATCCATAGGCCTACCATTCACCACGAAAAGGCTCCGGTTTCGATCGATCGCGAACCTTCACGGACGACTCACAGGGAAAATCAGAGCTAGTCGGTTCGGCATAGAGATTTCAAACTCCGATGCACTGCGCCGACCCTGGCCAGATCTGATCATCAGCGCGGGATGGCGTTCCACGAGAGTAGCTCGTTGGATACAAAAACAAAATTCTGGCCGAACACAACTAATTCTGCTCGGAAGAAAAAGCTGCAGCCATTTGTACCCAACAGATATCAGCGTTGTGTGTTCACACTATCGTCTTCCACCACACCCGCGTCGGATTAATATAACAACACCCATCACGTCGGTCTCAATTGAGAGACTGGAAGCCGGCGCGCGTAACTGTATGCACCTGGTGAGGGACTCGCCCCACCCCTGGATTATGGTCTTTCTCGGTGGAGCGACAGACCGAAAAAAAATAGACGCTAAGAGCGCCTACCACATGGGGGCGCGCATCAGATCATTAGCTTCGAAACTGAATGGTAAAGTATTTGCCACGACCAGCCGCAGAACGGGGGATGCAGCGGCAAAAGCTTTTATTTCAGGGCTCGGTTCGCCCCATTTTGTATATACCTGGAGACCGGATGAAGCAGACAACCCTTACATGGGTTATTTGGCGCTAGCGGATATTCTAATAGTGACGGGGGAGAGCGAATCGATGCTGGCGGAAGCCTCACGCACACACACTCCATTGTATATTTACAGGCTTTCTGAACAACCCAATGACATTTTGGGCAGATGCAAGGAATGGCTGTTGCACAAGGCTCAGGAACAAAAGCTTACGACAAGAGGTAGTATCAAGCCGCAGAAAGGATTTGCACGTTTTTGTGCACGTCTGATAGAACACGGCTTTGTTTACCCACGGCGTCGTCTCGAGACCTTACACGACGCGCTCGTCGAACAGAAAGTGGCCGAATATTTCGACGTCCTGGATACAGGTGAACTCTCCCGCGAATTCACAATTCGAGAAAGGTTTGAAGAAACTGAAACTGTCGCAAAAAGAGTCCGCCAGTTGCTCAGTTTTCATGTCTCGCCATGACGAATAGAAAATTGCCCTCCAGAAAGCTCGTTTTTCTTCGTCACGGTGAAAGCATCTGGAATCAGGCCCGTCGCTTCACCGGCTGGGCCGACGTTCCTCTCAGCAAGACGGGAGAGCTACAAGCGCTCCGGGCCGGTCAACTTCTCAAGTCGAATAGCTACACCTTTGACGTTTGCTTTTCTTCCCGTTTGAGACGATCTATCGATACGCTACAGATTGTCTCGGACACGCTGGGCATCGACGTTCCCGTCCACCGCAGTTGGCGGCTCAACGAACGACATTATGGAGCCCTGCAAGGCCTGAATCGCGATGAAGTCCGTAAACAGTATGGTTCAGAACAAGTTACGGTATGGCAACAGCAGTTCGAAGTCGCTCCGCCGCCGTTAGAGACAGGAGACCCGCGTTTCCCGGGGCATGACGCCCGTTACGCGGAACTCCCCATTGACGACCTCCCGAGGAGCGAAACGCTGAAACAAGTGCGGAATCGTGTGTTGATTTACTGGAACGACGTCATCGTCCCTGAGGTCAAACGAGCCCAACGAGTTTTGGTGGTGGCTCATGGCAATAGCATCCGAGCGTTGACGACTTACTTAGACGGGGTCGCAGAAAACGAAATTCCACGAATCAAACGCCCACTGACCGGGGAGCCCTTTGTCTACGAGTTCGGCCAAGACGCGATGCCGGTACGCCGTTATTCGATTCGCCCAGCTCCAAAACTAAAGCGTTGGGGTCTAAAACAACTTCGCCGCTTGGCAAAAAGTGAAAGCTCATGTGCGGAATAACAGGTTTTATTGGAAATTCAGCGAAGGCTTCCCGTTCGCACTTGTCCTCAATAGCGGAGTCGATGGCTAATACACTCAACTCCCGGGGGCCCGACGATGGAGGTCTATGGGTTAGCCGATCCGAAAACGTGGCACTAGCACACCGACGACTTTCGGTCGTCGACCTTTCGCCAGGCGGGCACCAACCGATGCCTTCCGCAGACGGTCGCTTGGTCCTCTCATACAATGGGGAGCTGTACAATTTCAAAGAGATCCGGGCAGATTTAGAAGCTAAGGGGCATTGCTTCAAAACCTCCAGCGATTCAGAAGTCCTCGTAGAAGCTTGTGCAATCTGGGGAATAGACAAGACGGTGCGGCGGTGCATAGGCATGTTCGCTTTTGCCCTTTGGGACTGCGAATCACGGTACTTGACTCTTGTACGCGATCGCATGGGGATCAAGCCACTTTACTGGGCACAATTCAATGGGACGTTTCTTTTTGGATCTGAGATAAAAGCTCTACGGGCCCACCCTGCATTCCGGGCATGCATTAACACCAATGTCATCGCCCCTTTTTTACGGTACAATTACATTCCCGCGCCGCACACCATCTACCGTAACGTCCATAAACTGGAACCTGGCTGTATGTTAAAGGTCAGGCATGAGCAAGACCCAAAGGTAGTACGTTACTGGGACCTCAACGAAACACAAAGCGAGGATTTCACAGGCAACACCCTCCCTCAAGAGTCGGATCCACTGGTCGGATTAGAAACGGTACTCAGCGATGCCATCGTTCGTAGGATGGTAGCTGACGTACCAATTGGTGCCTTCCTATCGAGCGGAGTCGATTCTTCAGCAATAGTCGCAATCATGCAGAGGAACAGTCCCCGGCCAATAAAGACTTTCACCATAGGCTACGAGGACGAAGGAAGGGACGAGTCGCGTTTTGCTTCGCGGATCGCACGCCACATAGGAACAGAACACCACGCTCTTCTGGTGAAACCTCAGGACGCGGCCAACATTCTCACGCAGATTCCATATTGGTACGATGAACCATTCGCGGATACCTCCCAAATCCCCACATGCTTACTCTCCCACTTTGCTCGCAAAAAAGTGACCGTGGCCCTGTCCGGCGACGGGGGCGACGAACTCTTTGGGGGCTACAAGCGTTACTTACGCGCCGCAAATGCCCAAGCGTTGGCCAACAAAATACCGCAGCTAATCCGTGTAGGCCTTTCCCGTACCTTGCCTGTGCTTCCTCCTCTTTTGACGCGCCTACCAGTCGTACCGCCGAAATCGGCTTTGCGGCTCGCGCGACGCGTTCATCAGCTGGCCCGGGGTTTATCCCTAGAGCAAACCGACCCATACGATCGGCAGTTATGGCGCCGGTGGGAAGACCCGGCCCTACTTATGCGAAAGGGTTTGATACATCAAATCGCGCAGCCGCAAACGTTTGAAACCTATGCACCCGCTTCAACCCTCAAGAGCATCGTCTCCAAAATGCAGTATGCTGACTTGCTGTCGTATCTGCCTGAAAATAATCTTGCAAAAGTTGATAGGGCAAGTATGGGTGCCAGTCTAGAGGTACGCGTCCCCCTCCTAGACCACCGGGTGGTCGAATTCGCGTGGAAATTACCGCGCCAAATGAGAATTCACAACAAACAAGGCAAATGGCTCCTTCGCCAGTTACTCTATAAATACGTCCCCCAGGATCTGGTTGAGCGACCGAAACAGGGATTTGGAGCCCCATTGACTAATTGGCTTCGAGGACCTTTGCAAGACTGGTGCGAGGAGCTACTTTCTACCCGCGCACTAAAATCCTCGGGGATTTTAGAATGCCACCGGGTCCGGAGTATGTGGAAAGCACACCGGGACGGGACCGAAAATTGGAAGCGTCCTCTCTGGAACGTCTTGATGCTTCAGGCGTGGCATCGCGAATGGATGTAAGCACCGGAATGAAGTACCTTGATAAAAATAGATTTGTTCAGATTCGGGCGGAGACCTTTCAGGCGAGGACGCCGTTTCCTTGGGTCAATCCGCAAAATCTAATAACGGACTCGGGCTACGAACACCTTCTCAACAACTTACCCGATCCGGAATTATTCATAGAACGCTTCGGCGAACCCCGAGCTCATGGCCAAAAGAGCCACGATCGCCTCACGCTCGAGTACTTTGACGAATTGCCGATAGCACAGCCGTGGAAAGAGTTCATCGGCGAACTAAGAGGCCCCGACTATCGGAACCTTTTACATCGGTTGATCGGTACCAGATCCTTCACGCTCAAATTTCATTGGCACTACACCCCGAGAGGCTGTTCGATATCCCCCCACTGTGACGCTCAACATAAGATCGCATCACACATTTTCTACCTGAACACCGAGCGCGACTGGAACCCGACTTGGGGGGGTCAAACCTTACTACTCGACGACAAGGGAGAATTCCCACGCGAATCCGCGCCTCAGATCAAAGACTTTGATAACATCATACGATCAAAAGCAATAGGGAATTCAAGCTTGCTGTTCTCGCGTCGAGAACGATCCTGGCACGGTATGCTACCGCTCACTTGCCCCGAAGGAACATTTCGCAAAGTATTCATAGTTGTCATCAATCGCCGTTTTACAATAAACACTAGATTGAAAACGCTCTGGTCGCGAACGACACGTGCGTTCCATGTAAAAAGAACGTGATAGACGTTCCCACGGACTTCCCAGTGCTGCCAGTATTAACAAATAGGGGAACTCAAAAAGGAGAAAGAATGAAGGAATCGGCGCACTGTCTAGTCATTGGGGTTGGACCAGGTCTAGGTATGGGTTGTGTACGGCGGTTTTCAGAGGCCGAGTACAAAATTTCCATGATCGCACGACACCGCGGAAGATTATCTTCTTGGGCAAAAGAAGTGCCCGATAGTGTAGGCCATGCAGTCGACATTGCGGACGAGGTGGCATTCCGCACGACCCTCCAGAAAATTGTTGCACAAGACGGTTTGCCAGACGTGGTCGTATACAACGCCGCGCGCGCAACGCCCGGCGCCTACACAGAAGTCAGTCTCAAAGATTTTGAGCTTAACTTCAAAATAAATACTGGTGGCTTACTTATTGCGTCCCAAGAATTGGCGCCGGCAATGGTGGAGCGAGGCGCGGGATCCATCATCGTAACGGGCAACACCGGAGCACAGAGGGGCGTCCCAAATTTTGTCGGCTGGTCGCCCACGAAGGCCGGTCAACGCATCCTGGCAGAATCCCTTGCGCGCGAACTCGGCCCAAAGGGTATCCATATAGCCTATGTGGTAGTCGATGCCCTAATTGACATGCCGTTCGCCCGCCGGGCGTTCGGTGAAAAACCGAAGGATTTCTTCGCGCAGCCGAAGGACCTTGCGGAAACAATATTCCAGACCACCCAACAACCTAAATCTGCCTGGTCATTTCTGGTCGAACTGCGCCCTTTTGGAGAGCAATGGTAGTTTTTGAGAAAGGCCCTTTATGGAACCCAGACCCACGGCAGAGGAACAATCAATAATCCAAACCGCAAAAATCTTTGCGAAAGAGAAGGTGGCTCCGTTCGCAGCCGAGTGGGAACACGAGCGACGTCTGCCGACAGATGTCTTTCGGCAGGCAGCATCTGCCGGGTTGGCCGCCATTCTTGTTCCAAAATATTTGGGCGGTCACGAGGCGAGCTATTTGACTACCACAAAAATTCTTGCGGAATTGGCGGGCGCCTGCTACGCGTTCACGTTCGGGCTCTGGGTTCACAACAACCTGGCAAATACCATTGCCCGAAAGGGCACACCTCACCAAATAGAGAGATTCCTCGGTCCCATGCTTGAGTGCGAGGAGATAGGTGCCTTCTGTCTGACCGAGCCAGGGGCAGGAAGCGACGCCGCCGCAATCTCAACGTCAGCACTAAAATCGGGCTCCAAGTGGACATTACAGGGAGGGAAATCTTGGATCACAAACGGGGACAAGGCCGACGTGTTCCTCGTTTACGCGCAAACTAACCCTAAGGACGGCTGGCGCGGTATCGCGGGCTTTCTCATCCCAAGCAATGCGCACGGGCTGCAACGAACAACACCCTACGCTTTGATAGGAAGTCATTCACTCGGCGTGAATGATCTAATACTCGACGAATGCTCGATAGACAATACGGGTCTCCTGTTTGGAGCAGGTGACGGCTTCAAGTCTGCACTCAATGGGATCAACCTAGCAAGGACCTCCGTTGCCGCGGGTACCTGCGGGATGTTGACCGCGAGTCTGCAGACCGCATTAGCGTATGGGCGACAGCGCCAGGCATTCGGCAAGCCTATTCTGGAAAACCAAGGCTTACAATGGCAACTTGCCGATATTTCCACGGAACTGGAAGCCGCACGTCTTCTGACGAGTCGAGCGGCCATAGCGCTGGACAATGGCGCCCCTGCCATTGTGGAATCGGCATATGCAAAAAAATATTCCACTACCGTAGCCTTCAACGGCATCTCTCAATGTATGCAGATCATGGGGGCCGAAGGGCTTAAAACAAAATATCCTCTCGGAAGACATCTAGCGATGGCAAAAATGGCTCAGTATATGGATGGAACTACCGAGATCCAGAATACAATCATTAGTCGCACCCTCCTCGGTGAGTAGGCGAAGCTACCCTAGAAAGCGATCGAATAATCTTTTGTCGATTTTTCTTTCCTTTCCCTCAAAAATATTCCGTTTCGTCCATTCCGCTAGAAAATAGAGCTCAACAAAGGGTAAATAGGTGCGGAAGTTTGGTGTGCCTACGTCGACCAATCTTTGGTAGAAAATATCCTTATATTTGCCCAACCACCGGATACTCGCTTTTACCGTGCCCGCGCCTATCAGACGATTCCCCAACAAACCTTCTACATCCACGGCGCACAGGCCCCGGCTCTTTTCTCTGAGGACAAAATTCTTTAAGACAGGGTCCGTATAATCGTACCCGATCCACACGCGACCCGGGGATAACGCGACGGAGGCACGAATCAACCCGACGAAATCGGCCTCGCTCAAAACTCCCACTCTACGGAGGAACGTAAGGTCGCCGCGAAGGCGGGCGGGGAATGGCGTCTGTTGTACGTCAACCATTTTTGGGCTGGCTCGGTATACCTCCGCGTAAAAATCTGCGAGCCGAAAAGCCAATTCTTCGCTAATTTGACGGGGCCTATTCCCCACAACGAATTCCACCCATATTTCCCGTTCGTAACGAGTGGCTAGTTTTGGAAAAATTTCAGCGCTCTGAAATTTTAAGAGGTTCTGCTCTATTTCGATTGCTACAGTGGAATCGGCAGTCTGTACCCTCTTAAAACGCCCTCCGTTTATCGTAACAAAATGGGTACTTTTCCTCTTCCGCAGTGCCAAACCGAAACAGTTGGAGAAATGTGTTCGGAGTCGGCTCAAGCAGTAGGAAATGTATTGTACCATTAGCCATTCACGTCCTGTATTATGTAACTTAGAATCCGGTTTCCATATCCGAGAGATAAGAGCGCAGGCAGACTGGACACCCGCACCACATGCCCAACACAGAACGCCCTAGAGTGACAGTGTTTATTCCGGTTTACAACCGAGAACAGTACATCGGACCAGCAATCGAAAGTATTCTCTCTCAAAGCTTCTCCGATTTTGAACTTTTGCTTGTAGACGACGGATCCACCGACGGCAGCCTACGAACGATACGTGCCTACCCTGACCCGCGCATCAGAATAGTTTGCAACGGACATAATCTTGGCATTCCTAACACACGCAACCGCGGACTTGAACTGGCCAGGGGTGAATATATAGCTCTACTTGATAGCGATGACCTAGCCGTCGCCAATCGGCTATTTCTACAAACTCAATATCTGGATCAGAATCCTACCGTAGTACAAGTCGGCGGCTGGACTCAGGCCATAGACCGTCGCGGTCATCTACTTGACAAACGGAAGCGCCAACCCATTCGTCCCACAGATATTGATGCTGAGCTACTGTTCAGATGTTGTCTCTCGAACACTACCATTATGGCTCGAACCGAGACGCTTAAGCATTACCGCTATCGCGAGAGTTTTCCTCGGTGCCAAGACTACGACCTGCATGTTCGGTTAGCTCAACGGCACCGAATGGCAAATATTCCAAAGGTCTTGAGCCACGCTCGGACACACGCAACACAAATTACCCGTCAAACACCCGAACTTGGAGACGAAAAGAAACGCGAAATTGTCCAGTTTCAACTTAAGCATTTAGGAATCACGGGAAGCCCGGAAGATCTACAAGCACATCTCACACTCTCACGCTTCAGAAAGACTCGGTTTATACCGGGTCCTGATTATCTGGACTGGGCAGATCAATGGATTCAACGTCTCGTTGCCGCAAATACATCAAGCGACGTATATCCGGAAAACACATTTTCTCGTATTGCAGTGATGAAGTGGGCTCGAGCCTGTCGCGCCGCCCAGGCCAACATTGGCTGGAGGGCGTGGAAACGCTTCCTACAATCCCCACTGAGAAACAGAATATCCAAGTTGCCACCAAGAATACTACTCGACATTTGGTATCGTTGAATGGTGTTTCGCCGAAGATGACCGGGTCTTTTGAGAGGAAAAATAGTTGCGTACTTCGGTCAAATCCTCGGAGGTGTCCGTCTCTGCCCACCACAGCCCTTCTATGCTTACAGTTTCGACCGGCACGGTTTGCGTCATAACGTTGATCACGGACAGGTACCAGCGATCGAGCGCGTTCGGCTCTCGTATAGCTCTATCCAAAGCACTTCGGAACGCGCCTACTCCACGCCCCCGAAAGACCATCATCCCTATAGACTCACCATGTACAACACTGGCTGGTAGATCCTTGCCTACCGCCACTAAAGTACGTTCGCCTTTTAGAGACACCTTCATGTCATCCTGGTCATACGTATCTTTTCTGCTAATCGCTAGGGTCACAGGAGCTACCGGTGAGGCGAGTAATCGTTCGAGAACGACGTGGTCAAACAATGTGTCCCCATTAAGTAAGAGAAAGTCGCTGTTCATTTCTGGAATCGCGGTCCAACACGTGGCCAGATTGTTAGAGACTTCAAAAAATGGGTTAAAACGCGTCGTTACCTGCAGTTGGGCAGGCGCCGATTCGGCGAGGAATTGCTCTACTCGTTTAGCCCCGAAACCAACCATGACAGTCACGCTCTCAAGGCCACATTTCGCCAAGGCACTCAATTGTACTTCCAAGGCCGGTCTAGTGCCATCTACCGCTAGGAGACACTTGGGGGTCGACTTTGTCGCGGGAAGAAGACGCTTGCCTTGACCGGCGCTCAGAATTATGACTTTCATGCGGTACACTCTAGCTCTGAAGAACTGGTGGGCGATATTCTACAACTTCGGTTCTCGGACATATGGGTCCTGCCCGATATAAGAGAAAATGTACAGCGAATCAAGAAGCAAGATACCCTTAAAAGCATCTTACAGGAAACTATACAAGGAAACGCTGAACTGATCGCGATGGAATCCTCATGATGAGCGGCTCCCCTTCTCTTTTGTACCCCCGGCTTGGAGTTACTCTTTGCTTCTACGTAATTTCTGAGTTAATTGTTCCGAGCCTTTGGGCCCTATTTGGGCTAACCGCGTTGGTGCTGACGAAAGATCTCCTCGGCTTTGCTGACTTGGTGATTAATAAAGGATTGGACCTCACGTCAATTCTTTGGATAATTTTCTACAAAGCTATCCCTCTTCTTGGCACTACCCTACCCTTTGCAGTTTTGGTGGGTTCGCTAGTCGGTTTGGGAAACTTAAGGTCACACCGAGAGCTACTATCCATCGAATCGGCCGGATTATCGCCCAATTGGCTACTCATGCCCCTAGGTACTTTTGCATGTGCACTAACAATAATAGGTTATGGCTTCAGCCTATTCGCCTCTCCCACTGCTCTTCGTTCGTTAGACAGCGCCTTGTCGGATTCAATGCAAAAGAACCCTGCAGCAATCCTTCGGCCGGGCACAGTGCACGAATTCTCCGGAACCCGTGTACTTGCTCGTGAGGTATCGGCACGTGGTGATTCCCTTAGAGGCGTATTGGTATGGATCTCGGACACAGTTACAGGATACTTCTCTGGCGAAACGCTTTTCGCCGAGACTGCCAAAGTGCTGCCCGACACTGCCGGCTTTGCGCAGCTTGTACTTCACGACGGCGTGATTCTTCGGTCCCCTCACGAAGGGGGCGGACAAACCCGCTTCCGGATATTTGAGACAGTTCTCCGGAACAAGGACAGAACTAGCCTATCCACGTCTGACGAACTCTCTCGACTCACACTCCAGGGTTTGCTCTCGCTAATTGAGGAAACCCCTCCGTATGACGAGACACGCGTCAAACAGAATACTGAGAACCTTCAACAAATGGCCCAGTTAAGCATAAACTCACGCTTCTCAGGTCCAACCGCCACCTTAGTGTTCAGCCTTTTAGCGCTGCCTCTGGCCCGATTGGGACGCAGCTTCTCTGGCGCGGCGGGTGGCATTCTCGGGCTCATTGTTACAGTCGTTTACTACGGCCAGGTCCAGCTCTGCCAGGGGTTAATGCAAGCCGGCATCATGTCAGGAACATTCGCTTTGTGGCTACCCAATCTGACAATGACCCTCCTGGCCTTCTCCTTGCTATGGGCTCAAGCCCGACAAATACCAACGGTTCTACCTAGAACACTTCGGAAAATCCGGGGTGGCTATTGGGGAAATTCAAAAAGCCGAGTGGCAGGACCGAGGCGCTTTTTGCTTAGCCGTTATATTTTGGGCCATTTTTTTTCCATGCTACTACTTTCTTTCGGTGTGCTTTTTATAGGGTACCTTCTGGTCGACGTCTTGGAACGCCTAGAGTGGCTCGCACGGCACAATACTACCCCGATGGAAGCCCTGCGCTTCTACTCTGCACGGGCACCCCTCCTAGCCTCACGCATCATTCCGATGGCGTTGTTACTTGCCACTGCCCTCACGGTAGGAAGTTTTACCATGCACAGGGAATTAGTGGGCATGCGCGCCTGTGGAATATCCGCAACTAGTCGGCTTTCTATAATCCTCCTCGGGGCACTATTAATGGCTCCCGTAGCGTTTGCACTAAACGAGTACGTCGTCCCCAAAACAAATGCGCTAGCAGATAGAATTAAGGAGTCGGAGATCAAAGACCGAAAGGGACAATCTGGTTTATTGGAGAAAATAGTCTGGTACAGAGCAGGCAGTCACTTGTCGCAGGCGACGCAACTCGACCCAACGCTAGGCGAAGCTACAGACGTTTCATTCTACGAATTGGAAGAAAGCGGGTTGCCACGCAGCCGGACAGACGCGCGCCGCGCCAAGCATGTTGGCCAAGGGTTGTGGGCCCTCACTGATGCGACTCGAATCATGATTTCTGCCGACGGTTTAAAGCGAGTACCCGCCGAGACCTATGTTCTACTTGGTGAGGCACCCGACACCGCAATCGATACGATGCATTTGAACGCGCTAGAGTTAACTAAACAAATCTCCGCCACTCAGAGTGCTGGTTACGATGTGACCACGTTCAGGGTCGATCTAAATGTAAAACTGGCCGCTCCGTTCGCTTGCATACTGCTTCCCGCGATCGTTCTGTTCTTCTCAATGAACGGTCCACCTTTTCCTGGCCCTGCTGTCACAATATTGCTGGGCATATTACTAGGCGTAGGATATGTTCTTTTCACTGGAGTGTGCGCCTCATTCGGCTATGCAGGGAGTTTTTCCCCTTGGTTAGCAGGCTGGGCGCCCGTACTTAGCGCAACCAGCCTGCTAACAGGCCTGGCCTGGCGGAGCCGCAGCTAGAAAACAGAAAGGTCTCCTGGTCCTTGTTGAAACCATTCAGCCAGACTTTAGAGTTGGCTTGGAGTCACTCGAAAATAATCAGTGTTTCGGTCCCGACTCACCGCGAATGAGCAGTTGTCCATGGACGTGAGCTGGGTGCAACTGACACTTGATGTCAAATAAGCCCGCCCTGTCCGCATTGAATTCTACCGTCTTATTCTCTCCGCTGTTAATGACCTCCTCTATCCCATAAGCGGGGATAGAAAAACCATGGTTCGGGGGCTCGCCCGGAATCTTGTTGATTATCTTAATCCGGACCTTTTCGCCCTCTGCAGCGATTAGGACTGAAGGGACAAACACCTTAGCGCCTTCATAGAGCACATTCACAACAGTAAATTTTCTGAGAACAACGTCTTCTGTGGCTTCATGATGAGCGGCCCAAGTCGCCGAATTCATAACTGTCAACAATAGAATACAGAGCCCGTAGTACCGACACTTCTTCACCATTCCTACCTCCCTCGAATTCTTCATGCACGGTCTAATGAGCCACAACGACGCCTTTTTTTCAAGCCGATTCTAAACGAATACGTCAGCAAGGGCTGACCCTCCTAATCTTCCTTGCTATTATACCGCGGCATGAAAGAACAAGCCGCTTTTCAGGTCGTCTCGGAATTCCAGCCCCAGGGCGACCAGCCCGGCGCCATCAAAGCACTCAGTAAAGGCCTGAAAGACGGGTGTGGACGGCAAGTTCTACTTGGCGTTACTGGTTCCGGTAAAACCTTCTCGATGGCCCACGTTATAGCCGACCTGAATAGGCCAGCACTCGTTATAGCACCCAACAAGACATTGGCCGCACAGCTATATAGCGAATTCAAGGATCTCTTCCCCCACAACGCCGTCCGATACTTCGTAAGCTACTACGATTATTACCAACCGGAGGCATATGTTCCACAAAGTGATACGTTTGTGGAAAAAGACGCATCGATAAATGAAGAAATAGACAAAATGCGACACTCTGCCACAAAAGCGTTGCTCGAACGTCGGGACACGCTAATCGTCGCAAGCGTTTCTTGCATCTATGGGCTCGGATCGCCCGAGTCCTATTTCGACTTAATCCTTTTCATGGAGGAGGGCACCGAAGTAGATAGGGACGCTCTCCTCCGCAAGCTAGTCGATATCCAGTATCAGCGTGACGATCTCGACTTTCATCGCGGTACTTTTCGCGTTCGCGGCGACGTAGTGGAAGTGTTTCCTGCCTACGAGGAAACTAAAGCCATTCGTATCGAATTCTTCGACAATATAATCGAGGCCATCACGGAAATAGATCCGCTGCGAGGAACTACCGTACGCCGGCAGGAAAAGATTGCTTTGTACCCGGCGAGCCATTACGTCACTACTTCCAAGCGCATGAAGCGCGCTACAAAGGCAATTGAGGAAGAGTTAGCCGCCCGGCTTGTTGAACTAAAAACAGAAAGCAAGCTCCTAGAAAGTCAGCGGCTCGAACAAAGGACGCTGTATGACCTAGCATTGCTACGGGAAATGGGGTTTTGCCCAGGCATAGAAAATTACTCACGACACTTAGATGGGAGAAATGCCGGCGAACCACCTCATACCCTGCTCAATTATTTCCCCGACGACTACCTGCTTTTTATCGACGAGAGCCACGTCACGGTGCCTCAAATAGGAGGAATGTACAGGGGTGACAGATCACGGAAATCAACCCTCGTCGAATTCGGGTTCCGCCTGCCTTCCGCGTTAGACAATCGTCCTTTAAGCTTCACTGAGTTCGAGCAGCGTGCTGGGCAAACGGTATATGTTTCCGCAACTCCGGGAGACTACGAACGAGATCATAAAGACTCTCCTATTGTCGAGCAGCTTATACGACCAACCGGACTACTCGACCCCAGGATAGATGTTCGCGCCGCTACCGAGCAGGTGGACGATTTGCTCGGCGAAATCAGAATTAGGGTTGACCAAGGTGAACGTGTGTTGGCCACAACCCTGACCAAACGTTTAGCGGAAGATCTTACGGACTACTATCAGGAAATTGGCATTAAAGTACGATATTTGCATTCAGATATAGATACACTGGAAAGGGTTGAAATACTCCGGGAATTGAGAAGAGGGACCTTCGATGTGCTCATCGGTATCAACCTGTTACGCGAAGGCTTGGACATACCGGAAGTATCTTTGGTCGCTATTTTGGATGCAGACAAAGAGGGATATTTGCGGTCTGACAGATCACTAATCCAAACAATAGGACGCGCAGCTCGCAACGCGAACGGGACGGTAATTCTCTACGGAGACACAGTCACCACATCCATGAAACGCGCGATAGACGAAACGGTTCGCCGGCGAAAGGTTCAATCAGCTTACAACGAGGAACACGGCATTATTCCTACGAGTATACGGAAAGGATTATCCTCGCCTCTCGTTAAAGTCTATGAAGACGAGCCGGCGGGGGAACAACTTGCTACGGAAGATAGTTCCAAGCATCTGCTCAATAAGGACATAATCAAATTGATCGCCAAAACTAGAAAACGGATGAAGGACGCCGCGGCCACACTAGATTTCGAGCGGGCAGCAGAGCTGCGGGATCAACTCCGCAGTTTACAACAGGCCGAACTCGGGCTACCAGCCTCAACTCATAATTCCAGCCGTGACGAATCATTCACACACCTTGCCAAGGCTCAAGAACACTCCGTCGTGAGGGGGCCAACCAAAAGCGACCGGAGTCCAATTCCCAAAACAAAAAGGCGGCGCAGGACCTCGCGGACGCCACCACGCTAAAAATCGGCGGAACATTAGCCGGACCAAAAACTTTCGGGACCCAAGCCTAAACTAGTCCGAAGGAAACTAAATGGCAAAGCCACAATTAAGACAAACTGCGAGACAGAAGATGTCAGCCCTGGAACTACAGAGGGCACAATACATTCTCGAAGCCGAGGCTAAGGCCATCCGCGCTATTCGTCTCAACGACGAGTTCATAAAAGCGGTAGATGTCCTAGAAAAATGCAAAGGCAAAGTAGTGCTCACTGGCATGGGGAAGGTAGGGCTCATAGCAATGAAGATCGGCACTACGCTGTCCTCCACAGGCACGCCGGCGTGTTTCTTACATCCTGGTGAAGCCGCACACGGGGACTTGGGGCTGATAGGCAGAGATGATGTGCTCGTGACCTTCTCGAATAGCGGGAAGACACGCGAGGTAATCGAGACTATCGACCGCGCGAAACAACATTACAAGGTCCCTCTCATAGCGGTCACCGGTCATCCGCGGTCACCGATCGCGCGGAAATGCGATATAGTTTTGAGCGTTGGCCAAATCAAAGAGCCGTGCCCCATTGGTCTTACCCCGTCCGCCAGCACCACGGCAATACTTGCCTTAGGCGACGCGCTTACCTTAAGCTTAATGGCGCGAAAGAAGTTTACAAAAGCTGACTATGCAAAGTTGCATCACGGCGGGTATCTCGGCAAACGCGCAAGAAAAGAGGCAAGAGCAGAACTAGATCCCCGCACCTAACTACGGAAATCCAGTAGTAACCAATTAAACATCGAGGGCTCCCGTAACTCTACTCGACTTGCTTAGATTGTGGGAGGCATCAACTTGTAGGCCCCATGTAAATCAAAAAATTTCGCTTTTGTCCGGCTATGACAAAGTAAGGAACCAAAACCACTTCCGCCAAGGGCGGAAAGGAGTAAGTGATGAGCTATGAAACCCTAAGATTGCAAAGGGACCAACCTGTCTTAACAATTACAGTCGATCGACCCGAGGCATTGAACGCGCAGAGCAGATTGATGCTAGAAGAATTTGATGATGCAATGGCGGCGGCGGCGGAAGACGATACCGTAAAAGTCATCATCGTTGCGGGGGCAGGAGAACATTTCTCCGCGGGCCACGACATTGGTACACCCCAGGAACGCGCGGACTGGAAAAAAAGGCCATACCCGAAGGGAATGTCCGGTGAATACCGGCGCGCACGTGACCTTTACTTGGACTGCACGCTACGGTGGCGCGACTGTCCCAAGCCCACGATTGCTCAAGTCCAAGGCTACTG
Organism: uncultured Enterobacteriaceae bacterium; assembly: GCA_964460065.1. Classification (GTDB taxonomy): domain Bacteria; phylum Desulfobacterota; class Binatia; order Bin18; family Bin18; genus Bin18. The sequence goes on along the minus strand of CAYWPF010000021.1, from coordinate 12,329 downwards.
CATCATGGGAGGTCTCATGTTGGCATCAGCTTGCGACCTCATTATTGCGGCTGAAGATGCAAAGTTTTGCGACAGGACCGTCCGCTGGGCGGGTTCCCACGTCCAGTACGCCAGCCTCGCCTGGGACATCGGGTTTCGAAAAGCTAAGCAATATCTGTTTACTGGAGACTGGATCACGGCGGAAGAAGCCGAACGTCTCGGTCTCGTGAATGAAGTCGTACCGGCCAATCAACTGCAAAATAAAACCATGGACTTAGCTCAACGTATAGCTATGCAAGATGCATATGCTTTGCGCATCGCCAAGTTTTCGATGAATCAGATGCAAGACGAGGCCGGCTTTAGGACTGCTATTGTCGGAGCATTTCAGTCTTATGCCCTTACTCGCATGTACCGACTCGAAAAGGGGGAAGATACCTTTTCCGGTTCAAAACGCGCAAAAGAGAGGGACAAGGCGTTCGGCGACAATCACTAATGTCATTACCGTCACGAGTGTAATCTATAGAGTAGCCGGGACTTTCTTATACTGTGCCTCCTGAACGATCACTCTGAGGTTCTAATTTATCCACGGATTTGGTCAAACACCTGCGCTAACTGCCGTAACTGGTTCATCGTGTCTCCTGTCGAAACGGCCGGGAGAAGGGTCAGGTTCTGAGCTCCAGCATCTATGTACGTTTGGACTACCTCGGCGCAATCCGAAACAGTTCCCAGCGCACAATATTTGTCGATAATGTCAACGAAGGGCTGATTATATTCAGTAGAGAGTGTCCGCAGGGCATTTGCTTTAGCAGCTTCATAGCTAGAGCCAATACAGAAGTAGAGTACAACTCCACCGGTAAAATCAGTACGATCCGCCGATTCACGTCTGTGCCAATGCTCAAGAGCTTTCTCCATCCCGATTCGGAACCGTTCGGGGGTCACAAAGTATGAGAACCAGCCATCAGCGTACATCCCCGCCCTTCTTAACGCGGCATCCACCCTGCCCCCTACCCAGATAGGAGGATGCGGTTTTTGAAGCGGCATAGGACTCATCTCCGCATCTTTAAAATTAAAGTGTCTTCCCTCAAACCGGGCAGACGACCCGCCCCATAAAGCCTTTATGACACGCAGACCCTCAGTAGCTCGTGCACCCCGCTCTCTTAGGGAAATGCCGCAGGCCTCGTACTCCTTTTCGAATTCGCCGCCTACACCAACACCCAAGATCGACCGGCCATTCGACAACCAATCTAATGTACTTGCCATCTTTGCAACTAAGGTCGGGTTCCGAAGTGGCAACAACAACACACCGGTTCCGAGCCGGATAGTTTTAGTACGAGCGGCAAAAGCTCCTAACATGGTAAACGGATCGAGGACGGGACTATGCCACAGAACATGATCCCGGTAAAAGAGAATATCGTACCCAAGGCTTTCAATCTCCTCAGCCCAACTGCACAGAGTGTCTCCCGAAGCAAGACCACTCCCGAAACCGCCCAGAGTCGTACCAAACGTAACTCGGTTCACAGCAAACACCCCTTTTGCCTAGTGAATTCAGCCGCCGTATCTGGAAACCTTTCTCTCCGGGCACAGCCCGCAATTCCTCTAGACCCTTCCCTTAATACAACTTTCCAGGTCGATAAGAGCAAATAGTTTTTCTAAACGCGCAACACACCTTTAAAAGCAAGAGCAACTAGCTGTACTTCGCAACGACTTCTGCGCCAAACCACTCCATCGCTTCCGTAACGTTACCAAGGCGCAAGGCATGCATATTAATGAGAAGTCGATCGATACCAAGTTCTTGGTATACTTCCAAACTCTCCAGACCCTCAGCGTTAAAGTTCCAATAAGCTGTTATTTCGAGTTCCTTCCTATCACGTCTTTGTCTCTCACATTCGTCACGCAACAGCTTCATGTGCGCCCGATAATCGTCTGGATCTTTCCCGATGACGTACCAGCCATCCCCGTATCGGACAGCACGACGAACAGCGTTGGGAGAAATACCGCCTATTACCAGGGGGACTCCTCCCGCTTGGGCTGGCTTCGGCTCCATAGTAAAGCCCTCCCAACTGACGAATTCCCCGTGATATTCTACTTCGTCGGCCGTCCACGCTAGCTTGAGCGCTTCGAGGTACTCGTTAGAACGGCTACCCCTTCGGTCAAATGGAACACCTATGGCCCTGAACTCTTCTCGCAGCCACCCAATACCGAGCCCGAGCGTCAAACGTCCTCTCGACAAATGATCAATGGAAGACGCCCACTTCGCAAGATACAACGGGTTCGTTTGGGGTAAAACATTGACGCCGGTACCCAACCGAAGCGTCTTTGTAGATGAAGCTATAAACGTCAACGCCACCAAAGGATCAATTATTGGTTCGTTAGGCCGGAAAGCCAATTTGCCGCTCGGGTTGTAGGGATAAATCGAATCGTAACTCTTTGGGATGATAACATGTTCTGCCGTCCATACAGACTCGTAGCCCAACTCCTCCGCACGAGTCACAAACGGTATTAATGCCTCGGGATTTGTGAACTCACGCAGATTAATAGGAACAATTCCAAACTTCATATACGCCTCCCTTAGTATGCTGCCGCGGCTTACGCGGTTTTAGGCCAGCTTGCATGCCTGCTCTCCGCTCCAGGCCTCAGAATCGCAAGTAACTCCTCCGCGCTGCGAGCCGCCCTCCTAGACCAGCCTCGGGAAACTCCGTCAAACCCTCGAGAATAATGCGGCACCTACCCTAACAGCGATTGCAAATCAGACCGTCGCCCGAATTGCGACGTCTCCAACTGTTTTAGCCGCGATAAGGTGCTTCCTATCCTCACATCGACGACGCTCCGCTGCGAGATTTTCCTCTACGGGCGCCTTCCTCCATCTGCTGGACCGCGAAGATAGAACGATAACCCTTTGACCAATCAGGTGGCATAAGGCAGGGACGCGGGTCAAACTCCGCCCACTTGGCCTCCTCCCCCCGAATGATTTGATTCGACGAAGGATATTGCTCAACCAGATTGGTCAACGTGATAGCATCCGCGGAAGAGTAGGTCTGCAACAGTAACGGACGCATACGGGATGAGGAATTGGGTAGGGAACCATGGACAGTGCGACAGTTGTGGACTGTGATCGAGCCCTTCTTTCCTATCAACCACACCGCGTTTTTTGGGCCAGCCGCGATCGTGTCAGCCCCGCTCAGGGCCCCCGTCCACTCGTTTTCGGCATTGTAAAGATCATATAATTTGCCTTGGTGGCTTCCCGGAATCACACCAAGCGGTCCCATTTCTTCATCAACGTCACTGAGATACACGCCAATGGTAAGAGGCGAATAATTCGTGTGGGGCCAATATTGTATGTCTTGGTGCCATTTAACCTCTTCACCCCCGTCACTCCATTTAAAGTTCAGCTTTGAATGGTGATATTTCACATGCGGTCCCACGAGATCCTCTACCAGATCGACAACAGGCCCTTCCAAGGCAAATTCGGCAAAAACAGGATGAGTATCAACTGGATTTATAAGGCGCCTGAGCCTCGGTACTTCTGCGCTGTGGCTTGGTTCAACGTCAAACACTTTTTTGGAAGGATTATCCACTTTACTTTGTCGAATGAAATCCTCTGTAACTTCCCATAGCCTTTCTAGCCAACGATCTTCAAGGAACCCTGGGATTAACAAGTAGCCCTCTGCAAAATAGAGCTCCCGCTGGTCCTGGGTCAGGATTTTAGGCCGGTAAGCAAGTATTTCTTTTTTTTTCATTTTGCGGCCTTTCACTTCAGTGCGAATACGCCATGGCTAAGGAAGATACCTTATAAAAATCCTTGTCTCAACGTTGTTCAACAGATCTAAACACTTCTCGATTCTGACCTTTCCGGGCGCGCGTCCCTTAATATCAGCAGGTCGCCATCTGGCCAATAGTATTAATCAGACCGGCCGCTGCTGTTAAAAATCCTGTCTGTCCATAGGAACTGATCTAGAGGCGCCGGGCGGGAACTACTGGAGGTACGTGCACGAATGCCGCGGTAAAATTTTATTGTGCCTCCAAGCATATGGGAAATCCTCTGGGGAGAGCACCATGTAGCCCTATTTGACGACATGCGAGATGTTATTCTATAACACGGAAACACCTCCGTGGCCCGTTCTATGAGGTTCTCTACTGCCCATTGCCTGTTTCCAAAGTGATTAGAAAGCAAGTTGGCCCGAATGCCGCACGAGGAAAAAATTATGGATAAAAGACCGTTCAAAGTTATAGGGATACAACAGATAGCCGTTGGGGGACTAGATAAACAGCCGTTACGCAAATTTTGGATCGAAACAATGGGCCTCCAATCAGAGGGTAACTACCGTAGCGAGGACGAGAACGTGGACGAGGATATCGCCATCATTGGGACAGGCCCAACCAGAGTAGAAGTTGACCTTATGCAACCAATCGACTCCGGTAAAAGACCCAAAGTCCAAGACCCCGCCTTGAACCACGTTGGACTATGGATTGACGATCTGGCAGCCGCACAAAATTGGCTAATAGAAAAGGGCGTGAGATTCACGCCCGGCGGAATTCGTAAAGGCGCCTCCGGCTATGATGTATGCTTCATCCACCCTAAGGGCAATGAGCAATTCCCACTCTGTGGAGAAGGGGTTCTGATAGAACTCGTTCAAGCGCCACCCGATGTCGTACAAACGCTTTCGGGCGATTAGTACAAAGGTCTCCCAAATTTTCGGACCCGAACTCTAACGATTTTCACATCCGGAAGTCCTATTCTTATTTGTCTGGTACGCGATACATCCTGATCGGGTGTGAGGTTCTATGGAATTCAGCCAGTTTGCGCCACGGCCGCCCTGCCGTGACTCCGCCGTCGACTGCCAATGCCTGTCCGGTCACAAAGCTCGAGTCATCCGAGGCAAGCCACAACGCGGCGCTCGCTATTTCTTCCGGTTCGCCCACGCGGCGAAGCGCGTGGAGACTAGCGGCGCCCTTCCTCAGTTCGTTTTCCTGCCTTTCGGTAGGCGATGGACGACCTACGGCGAGCGGTGTCACAATTGCGCCGGGGCAAATGCAATTGACCCTTATGCCAAACTCACCCAGTTCCAGGGCCACCGATTTCGTTAAATGGATCACCGCCGCTTTAGCCACGCTGTATAGGTGAGCCGCCATACCCGCTTCAACCCCCGCAGCACTCGACGTGCTAACAATGCTACCGAACTGTTGGCCTTTCATCACCGGCGCCGCGTACTTCATTCCAAAGAAAACGCCCTTCAACAGCACATCAAACGTCATGTTATAGTCCTCGGCGCTAATACTTTCGATTGGTCCGAGAGCGCCCCCGAAGCCGGCGTTGTTATAGATGCAATCCAATCGTCCCCATCGTTTGACCGCTGCCCCTACCGCGCCTTCCACGTCTGGCTCCTGTGTAACGTTCACTCTAGCAAAACAGCAATTTTCCCCCAATTCCTTCACTAGCTCCTGCCCTTTATCTTCTTGCATGTCAGCCACGAGGACGCGTGCTCCTTCCTCAACGAACAGGCGGGCCGTCGCAGCTCCTATTCCGCTGGCCCCCCCTGTAATGATTGCTACCTTGCCTTCCATTCTTGCCATAGTATTCCCCCTACTGTTTGGTAACTCTATACCGGCCACTTGGTTGGGTTGGACGTGTCTCCGGAGATAACGACAAAACGTGATAAGTAAGGTCCCACATTTCGCCGACCTCTAATGCGTCAGCGTATGCCGCCATAGAGGAACCATCCATACCGTTAGCAATTCTCCTGTAAACGTCCTTAGGCGCAAACCCACCACGGAATCGCCATTTCTGTGTGAGATCTCTGGGTGCAACAGGATCACCTTCGGAAGTCTTCAAATCAACACCAGACCGCCCATCGCCAACTCCACCTTTCCCATGGCAACTTGCGCACCCCGATTCTTTATACAGAAAGGCACCATTCTTCAATCGACTTTGCGTCACCGCTGGTGCCGGTGGGACGGGCACCGGCACCACAGTTTCGCCCTTATCGAACCTACGCGAAAAGCGTTTGATGTATTGGACGACGCTCCACCGTTCCTCTTCACTAAGAAACCCCTCAAATGCGGGCATCCCGCCGCCCGGCAATCCTACCGTGACCGTACGAAAGAGATCCCCGTCGGTAGGAAGCGTTCCGGTGGGTGTTGATCGGTATCGGTAGAGGGCACGGACAAAATTTCGTGGCCGAGGTAGCCATTCACGCGCAACTATTCCACCGCCATCCCCCGATTTTCCGTGGCAGGCGCTACAATGGTTCTCATAAATAACTTCTCCCGGGTTGGATACCGTAGAGGTCGTGGATACAATCCTAGGGCCGTTCGTCTTCTCAATCTGGCCTACTTCCAAATTGAAAAAAAAATCACTGACCGCACAGTCCGTCAGAAAGGAGGTCAAATCTTTGAGCAAGCGATCAGCGGTAAACACGGCAAGTCGTTCCTGGCCGAAAAGAATCGAGGCCGAGTGACGATCATCGGCGAGCTTAAACAGGATTGTACGGGTCACCGGCTCGCCGGAGACGGTCCTCGCAGTCAGGTACAGCAGAAAATCTTCCCAACGACCCACGTTATCGCCTCCGAGTCCGTTCAGGCGCTCTACTACATCAACGCCAAAGGTGCCCCCAAAATTAGAAAAATATTCCGGGAAGTCCGTGTCTGTCCACCGCCGTTCCGCTATAAAGTGGGCAAACGCCTGGCCTGCCGGTGTGTCAACTTCCTTTTCCCAAGGGGTGTTCTCCGCCCAACGAAGGCGTATTTCACCGCGGCGTTTCTTCCCCAAGCCAGTCATCTCGGAGTTGTAGACCCCGTGTTTCGCAATCCATTGAAGGAAAGAGGGCCACAACGGATGCTGGCCGGTTAGTGTAAGGGCCTCCCTACTCAGCTCTCTCGTTGCGCTATAGGCCGCACCGGTTTGGCTGCACCCCCGATTGTCCTCGGCAAAAGATACCGGGCAAAAGACACAACACAACATTAAGGGTATACTTAACCAGAGGCAGAATCTTCTCGTCATGGTAATGGCAAAATTTTATCCAATGACTGGTCAGTCGATGACTGCCGCATTTGTCGTGTTCTGGATAGAACTCCCTCGTATCTTATGCATCTGTTCTTACACTTAACTCTCGGAGTTGCGCCGCATCTACGCTACTCGGAGCCTGCGTAAGCAGACATTGCGCCCTCGCGGTTTTAGGAAAAGCAATAACTTCACGTAATGAATCCGCTCCCGCAAACAACATCGCTAGGCGGTCTAGCCCCAGCGCTATACCACCATGAGGAGGCGCCCCATACGCTAGGGCCTCGAGCAGAAAGCCAAACTTTTCCTTAGCTTCCAGTTCGTCGATTCCTAAAAGTCCAAAAACCTTTTTTTGTATATCTTGGCGGTGGATACGAATGCTCCCTCCCCCCAGTTCGACGCCATTAAGTACTACGTCATAAGCAAAGGCCCGTACCCGACCTGGGTGGTCGTCCAGCAAAGACAAATCTTCCTCGTTGGGCGAGGTGAATGGGTGATGCTTCGACACGTACCGGTTCGCCTCCGCGTCGTACTCTAGCAACGGGAAGTCAGTTACCCACAGGAAACACATCTGGTCCTTCGGTATTAGTCCGCACTTGTCGCCAATGTAAAGACGCATTCGCGAAAGAACATCGCAGGTAACACTTTCAGTATCAGCAACAATCAGGAGCACATCGCCCCGTTTGAGTCCGAGCGCAGTTTCGATCTCTTGTTTTTGTTCATCGGCAACAAATTTGGCCAGCGGCGATTGCCAACCCGTCTCCGTGATACGGATCCATGCGAGACCCTTCGCCCCATAGTCCTGGGCGAGCGGTATCATATCGTCCAAATCTTTCCTCGAGAACGGATCATCAGGAACTATTAAGCCGCGGACTACACCGCCGTCCTCAACTACTTTTTGGAAGACCTTTATATCTGTCCTCCTCAGCAGTTCGGACATCTCTCTGATCTCGAGCCCGAAACGCATGTCAGGTTTGTCGTTCCCGAATCTCAGCATAGCTTCGCGATAGGTAATGCGAGGAAAGGGAGTTGCCACCTCTATATGCTTCACTTCTCTACACAACCGTACCATTAACCCTTCGATCAATTCGTAAACATCTTCCGGTCGGACGAACGACATTTCGACGTCTATCTGGGTAAACTCCGGCTGGCGGTCCGCACGCAGGTCTTCATCACGGAAACAACGAACTATTTGGAAATATTTTTCGAGGCCACTGACCATGAGAAGCTGTTTGAACAACTGGGGAGATTGAGGGAGGGCATAGAATCCACCCGCGTTAACTCTGCTAGGTACTAAATAATCACGTGCACCTTCCGGGGTACTCTTCGTCAAAATAGGCGTCTCAACCTCGAGAAATTCCTGCCGGTCCATGTAATCGCGCACAATTTTAGTCAACTGATGGCGAAGGGAGATGTTCCTAAACATACGAGGGCGTCGCAAATCGAGGTAACGGTATCGCAATCTCGTGTTCTCGGCTGGTTCAGTCTCATCGTCAATCGGAAATGGCGGCGTATCTGACTCGTTAAGGATTCGTAGTTCTCGCACGAGGAGTTCCACTTCTCCACTTGGCACATTCGGATTTATCGTTTCTGGAGAACGTCTTTCTAATGTACCGTGTACGGCCACAACATATTCCAACCGCAAATCTTTTGCCTTGGAATGGGCCATCGGATCGACCTGAGGGTTACAAACAATTTGCACAATGCCGGTGCGGTCCCGCAGATCAATAAATGTGACGCCTCCATGATCTCTGCGCGAGTGGACCCAACCCATCACTTTCAACGACTGTCCGACCTGTTCAATACGGGGCTCACCACAATGGCAGCTACGCTGCCAGTCACCTAGAGAATCCACAAAATCTCCCTTGTTCTTATGTTTGGCCGATGACGCAACGGCCTAAGATAACCACTTTTACAATGAAGGTCGAAGTACAGCTCGGGCAATAGATGCGCTGATGACGCCATATACACGGCCACGAGGTCCTATCGTCCGGTTCCACCGCCCCGCCACCATACCAAAGAGTGGAGAAAAAGGGAAATTGACGCGTCTGTTTAGAGCCTCGCGCACCAGGCAGCCCTTTCTTGGGCGTGTTAGTTACCCTCGAGAAAAAATGGCCTCGAATTGTGAGACTTCTTCCCGACCTAATACGGACTTATTTTTGCCAGCAGCGATATTCTCGGACACTCGGTTCAACCGCGACGTGGCTGGCAGTAAGACCACCTCTGGAGACTTAGCTAACAGGTACGCCAGCAGAGCCTGACCGGGCGTCGTTATTCCATAGGGCCTGAGAAAAGTCAGATCTTTGCCTTTAAGAACATCAAATAATGAGGATCGATTGGAAATTGGTGACAGCGGGGTCATGACAAGTACACCGAGATCTAGCTTTTTTGCCAAAGGCAAGAGTACCCGCTCCGCAGAGCGATCCGCAACATTGTACGGAATCTGAATAGTGTCGAACAGACCTGTCTTCATAGCATCCGCCATATCACCAAACTTTGATTGCCGGTAATCTGTAATGCCAAGGAACCGTATCCGCCCCTTGCTACGATATTTTTGAAGAACCGGAGCCACGCGTTCCCATGCAGACATATTGTGAATTTGCATGAGATCAATCTCATCGCGCTGCAGCCTTTCCAGTGATTCCTCGACCGACCTTTCAGCAGATGCACCGTCGGAGGCGAGCACTTTAGTCGCCACCATCACACGTTGCTTACATCTCTTAAGCGCATCACCAAGTACACTCTCGGCGGCGCCATACATAGGGGCCGTATCAAAAAAATTCACCCCCAACTCTACCGCTTCCGTTACAAGCGTACCTACCGCCCTAACCCGCTTTTCCTCGCGCACGTCGAAGGTCTGCCAGGTTCCCATACTTACTGGACTCACTCGAAGCCCCGTGCGCCCTAAAGTCCGGTATGCGGTATCCTCAAAATCTCTCATCTACAGTGCTTTGGTAGGAGAAGTCAGCACAACACGGGCACCGTGCGAGAAACGTCGTGTCCGGCACCCCAATACCTCCCCGAATTCGTTACAGTGCCCGCCAGCAATCCCTGAGTGTGAACGCCGCACACGTCGCGTCCCCTCACAATCGGATTATAGACTCTATACATTCGAATACTTCCCTAGCTGTTTCGCTGACCGTTCGATTCTCGGTAGTTACGCGGAGGTCAGGGTTGATTGGCGGCTCGTAGGGAGATGAAACGCCTGTAAATTCCCCAATTCGTCCCGCTCTTGCTAGCCGGTATAGACCCTTGACATCGCGTTCTTCACACACGCTAAGCGGCGTATCTACGAAGACCTCGAAAAAATTATCAGTGCCAACGATCTCCTCGGCCTTGCGACGGTCTCTTTCAAACGGCGAAATTACCGGCACCAATACTACAAGTCCCGCCCTATTAAATAGCTTGGCGACCTCCGCTATGCGGCGTATATTCTCCCCTCGATCGCGACGGGAAAATGTGAGGTCCTTGTTAAGCCCTGTCCTAATGGCATCGCCGTCTAGTCGATAGACGGGGAATCCCTTATCTACCAATTGTCTCTCGAGCGCCTCCGCGATCGACGATTTTCCAGATCCCGATAACCCACTAATCCATACGGTCACTGGCCGTCGTGCCGAAACAGATTGTACCTTAGCGCCGGGCTGTTGGTCCAACAACTCGCTGTATCGGGGAGCTGCGTCAGCATTCTCCACCCGTTCTATAATCATGCCGGCGCCAACGGTATCATTGGTGATACGGTCAATTACAATAAACGACCCGGTAGACCGGTTGTCTCGGTAGGTATCGAACGCAACAGGCTTGTCGACCTCTATGACACAACGACCGATCTCGTTCAATGCAAGCGCCGCCGTCTCCTGACGGTGCAACGTGTTAACGTCGATCATAAAATTAATTTGGCTGACTGTTCCTGGAGTCATATTGGTAGTTTGCTTAAAAAAATAATGGTTCCCAGATCGAAGCGGTTGTTCCGCCATCCACACTACCATGGCGTCGAATTGTTGGTCGATCATAGGCAGGTTGTTCGGGTGCACCAACATGTCGCCACGGCTGATGTCAATCTGGTCCTCCAGCGTTAGAGTTACCGCAAGCGGTGGAACAGCTTGATGCAACCTCCCTTCAAAAGTATGCACACCTTCAATGCAACTAGTTTTTCTTGATGGCAGGACCATAACCTCATCGCCAGGACGAACGGTACCCGAGGCAACTGTGCCGCAGAACCCTCGAAAATGTGCGTCGGGCCTATTCACATATTGGACAGGGAAGCGGAAATCCGTGAGATTCTCGTCAGACGCAATAGAAACTGTATCCAATATTTCCATCAAAGGACTTCCACTGTACCAGGGGATTTTCGCGCTTGTATTGACGATATTGTCTCCGGTCAGCGCAGCAACAGGAACAAACCGGAGATCCCCAATGTCGAGTTTGGTGGCAAACTCCGTGACATCTTTCACTACAGCGTCATAAGAGGCCTGGCTGTAGTTAACCAGATCCATTTTGTTAACGGCAAGTACAACGTGTTTAATGCCGAGCAAGGAGGCTATAAAGGCGTGCCGGCGCGTTTGCGTAGAGACCCCATTACGGGCATCAACCAGTATAACGGCTAGGTCGGACGTCGAAGCTCCCGTAGCCATATTTCTAGTGTATTGTTCGTGGCCAGGCGTGTCAGCGATTATAAATTTCCGCTTCGAGGTAGAAAAATACCTGTACGCTACATCGATAGTGATGCCTTGTTCTCGCTCGGCCCTAAGCCCATCCGTCAATAAGGCCGGATCAAACTCGCCATCGGTCGTCCCATAACGACGCGAGTCGACTTTCAAAGACTCCAGCTGATCCTGATAGATCATTTTGCTGTCATACAGTAGCCGGCCGATAAGTGTGCTCTTTCCATCGTCAACACTACCACACACTAACAATCGCAGCAGGTCTTTCCGTTCATGTTCCGCGAGGTAAGTCTCTATATCGGCAGCTATGAGGTTCGATTGGTATGACATTTATCTGCCCGGCGTAGACCGTAATTTTCGCAACACGATTGACCTAACGACGTTTGTCGCGGAATGTACCTTCAAGCACGATCCTATTCTTAGAAATAGCCTTCCTTCTTCTTCTCTTCCATAGAACCAGATTGGTCGAAGTCGATGACTCTCCCTTGTCGTTCGGAATGTGTCGCCAACAGCATTTCTTGTATAATTAACGGCAGCGTATCAGCGTCTGATTCCATAGCTCCAGTTAAGGGATAACATCCCAATGTACGAAAGCGTACCTTTCTCATCTGCACTTTCTCACCACTCTTCAAAGGGAGTCTCTTGTCATCGACCATAATCAACACACCGTTTCGCTCAACCACCGGTCGCTT
>CAYWPF010000020.1:0-1778 GCA_964460065.1 uncultured Enterobacteriaceae bacterium | reverse complement strand
GTCTTGAAATGAGGCGTCGGTGTGCCAGAGGCGGTTCCCGAGACCGTATAGGCGTTTACGATCGTTGGCTTGGTATACGCTGCCCTCCGCGTTGAGGTTCGAGACGTCGGCCAAAGCTTCTTGGCCAAGGCGACTTTTCTGCAGTGCGCTAATCCCTGTTTTGGTGTGAAGCTGCCCATCGAAGCGCTTTGCGAATGACAGGTGCTCCGCGTCAGTTAAAAACTGATTACGGAAGACCAAAGCCGCGTGTTTGTCCATGCCAGCACGCAATTGCTTCAGTGTCTCGGGGTCTGTCGCCTTTCTAAGGTCAATAGGACTGACTTCCGCCATGAAAGATGGGTGTAGCTTTCGAAAAGTGAGTGACATGTGACCTTGCTCCTTATCTATGGATGCTAGGACAAAAATGCGTTGGCTGCGGTTTCGAGTTGGCCGATAGTCTTGTCGGTGTCTAGTGCAGTCATGAATAAGACCATCTCTTCAACGCCAATCTCTGCGAGTTCTCCCAGTTTGTCCGGGTTCTCCTGAAGATCGCTCATGTCAGCAAGCATGGAAATAGACAATTCGGACATGTCGCGGCCACGGTCGGCCATTAAGTCCTTTAATTGGGTCATTCGTTCGCGGAGTGCCTGTGCGGGGATTGGCCCGGGTTGCCAACCATTGCCGAGGTCTGCGACGCGTTTCAGGGCCGGTACGCTCTCTCCTCCAAAGATCATAGGGGGGTGCGGCTTTTGTACCGGCAAGGGGAACGCGTACAGATCGGGAAATGAGAAATACTTGCCATCAAAACTGGCGGCGTCCTCTTGCCAGACGGCCTTCATGACTCGCAGGTATTCACGGGTTCGCGGCCCTCTTTCTGAAAATTTCTCCCCCAAGGCCTCAAACTCCTCAGCAAGCCAGCCGACCCCGACGCCGAACAGATACCGTCCATGCGTTGCCATATCTACGGTTGCTACTGCTTTTGCCACCGGAAGCGGGTTCCTATAGGGAACGACAATTACGCTCGTTCCTAGTTTTATTGTTTTGGTGTGGGCACCGAGCGCCGCGAGGACAACGAATGTATCGGGAAACGGGAGTCGTCTTGGGAAGCTCGCTGACCCGTCGGGCGTATATGGGTAGGTTGACTCGATCTTTTCGGGGATGACGATATGGTCGCCAAGCCACGCTGACGAGAACCCGAGTTCTTCGGCTTTCGCTCCTATGCGAATGTAGTCATCAATGGCCGGGTTCATCCCGACACCTAACGAGTAATGGATGCCGAACTTCATGAATGCCTCCTCACTTCCGAACGGACAGTCAGCGACAAGTGTGGCTATACCATATTCGGTCGGCGCTTGACGAGAGACATGGAGAATTGGGTCCGGACAAAGATTGACAGGTTTATGAACGGCGGCATATGGTGCGGTTCATTCTCGTTATACGAATTTTTGGAGGACACGTATGGACATCGGAAAAGTAGGCGTATGGTTTTTCTTGGATGGTATGGCGGCACCTGAAACTGCCGAGTTTGCTCGTACGGTAGAGAAAGCGGGATACAATACACTCTGGATTCCCGAAGCGGTCGGACGAGAGCCGTTCGCGCACGCTGCATATTTGCTGAACAATACGGAGAGACTTTCGATCGCAACCGGGATTGCCAACATTTGGGCCCGGGACGCTTATACGATGGCAGCTGCGACGAACACTGTCGCTGAGTCCTCGGGTGGACGATTTGTTTTGGGGATAGGCGTGAGCCACAAACCGATCGTTTCGAATCTGCGCGGGCACGATTACAATAAGCC
>CAYWPF010000019.1:0-30964 GCA_964460065.1 uncultured Enterobacteriaceae bacterium | reverse complement strand
GATTCGATGTCCCAGTCGACGTTTCAGAAGAGCAAGCCACACCTGGTGAAAGCCAAACAGATCGCTGGTGCGACCGACCCGATTGCGGGAGACGCGACGGGGATTACGATGTGGGAGATCCCGGACAAGACCGGCGCGGGTGGCATCGACTTCTTGAGCAGCCACTACAATGGAATGAACTACTGGATGCATGGTAACAATGCCTACTTTGACACCTTGGACGTCGCCGATGGTTCCGCGGACGGTTACATTACTCGTGAAGTACACATCTCGAATACGCATGATGCCGTCCGGATCGCGATGAGTTGGCTCACCCGAGGCACCTACACGTACGAGCACAAGGACGATGCCCACGCGATTGGTATGGACCTCGACCTCACTGTCTATGACCCGGCAGGGACTCTGCTCGGCCTCTCCTGGTCGTACGATAATGCGTTCGAGGTCGTAGATTTTGAACCAACCACCTCGGGCACCTACACGTTCAAGATCAAACGGTGGTCAAACAATGATACCGACAACAAGCTCCGGCTCGGTGTCGCGGTGAACTGGTACAACGAATAACGGGCACTCATGCCCTACACGCTGTGACCTGCTGCCCTCCGCAGGTTACCTTCCCGCCCGGGGGTCCCTCCTCCCTCGGGCGGTTTTTTTGTTGGGCCTTCGGCCTCTTCCCTGGCAATTTCCAGGCAACTCGTTACGCCAGAGGTCCCCGGAATTGGAGTTCGTGTGACCTGCGCATAGATACGAGCATTTCGATGTGGCTATTCGCCCAGCAAACTACTACAAAAAGAAATACAGTGTCCGTCGCTCAGGAACAGCGCCCGCATTTAAGTCGCTGAAAAGAGTAGTGCCCCCGGCGCGATTCGAACGCACGACCCCCGGATTAGGAATCCGGTGCTCTATCCAACTGAGCTACGAGGGCAAGAACGGTGACGACGCCGGTCAAACGCGGGAAGGCAATGGCCACCCTAGCCGTATCTTGTAGAAGATTGTTCGGCGGCATCGCTTGGATTTTATCCTGCTACGAAGTGAAACATATCTAAAACGACTGCATCGTAAATATGTCGTGGGGCAGAAAAGTGCAAGCCGACTTTTGTGAGGACGGTATACCGTTGTTCCGCGTCGCTAACGAGGGACAACACCCTTGCACCATCGGTTACCCGGAGTTTACGGTAAAACGTTAAAAAAGACATCTGGTTGTTGCGTGCTAGTGCCGATAGTTTACGTCTCAACTAGGTCCCTTGATGTTACTCACCGCTTCCTAGTATATCGGGTGCCAAGGGGGCCGATCATGAAATTTGGTGTTTTCCTGCCCAACGGAAGCGACGGTTATCTACTCACGGAGGCGATACCACCGTATTTACCCACGTGGGAATTGAACAGAGCGGCCACACTCGAAGCCGAAAAGCAAAATCTCGACTTTGTCTTGTCTATGATGAAGTTTCGGGGTTTTGGAGGTGAGACAGGGTTCTGGGATGCCTGTCTCGAGTCCTTCTCTTTAACGGCGGCCCTCGCGGTGGAAACGGAGCGTATAGGATTGGTGCCGACGACACCTATTTTGGCGTTGCACCCCGCCTATGTTGCCCGGACCATGGCGACGTTAGACGATATTAGCGGTGGCAGGGCCGCACTAAACATTGTCACGGGGTGGAACAAGCCGGAGTACGCACAAATGGGCCTATGGCGAGGAGATGAATATTACGAACAACGGTACGACTACGCACTAGAGTACGTCAACATTTTGCGTGCCCTTTGGCGAAACGGTAGCGTGACCCACAAGAGTCAATATTTTAATCTTGACGACTGCAAATGCTATCCGAGACCAGCTCACGAAATCCCCATAGTCTCGGCGGGTCAGTCCAGTGCGGGCCGAAAATTCGTGGCGACGATCGGCGGGCATAGTTTTAGTATGCTTCCGGCCTCTCGCCTTGGTGAGGTGACCGGCGAATTGAAAAAATCGGGAAATGACTCCGGGACAGAGGTCGGGACGTATGCCCTTTTCCATCTTATCTCTGATAGTACTGACGAAAACGCCTGGCGGACAGCCCGAGACATTGTTGAAAAAGGTGATAAGGATGCTATCCGGACGATGATTAGTTCGGCAACCTTGGACCCTGTGGCGGATGGGACTACTGAGCATCTACGCGGTTCGGCGGGCGCTGACGAAGCCTTACTGGGCGGCGATGTCGAAGAAGGGAACATGGCCTTTATGAGTTTCCCGGCGATTGTCGGATCCTATCAAACGTGCGCTGATAAAATTGACAAGCTTGCTGAGGATCTCAATTTAGACGGGATTCTCTTTAGTTGGCCAGATTGGGTTACGGGCATCAAACAATTCGGTGAGAGAATAGTTCCTCTCCTCAAATGTCGTAAGGGATGGGACCCTGCTACTATGGGTGGTCTCCGAGGTACAGGGAGAAATATACAACACTCATAGCTGGTGAGTGCGAATTATCTTGGGACGCGAAGATTGGCTTGGCGTCAGGTCGTCGTATCCGGGCGGTCGCCTTCGTAATATGGTGAGCGGCCGGGCTTATCTTTCAGATGAACAAAGACCTTGTGTGAGAACCATTCCGTGTACTCACGAACAGTGACTGGCCTGTACCGTGGTGGGTGCTTTTCGTCACAGCATGTCTCCACGCTCTCTATGACGGTTTCTGGGCTTGGACTGTAGAAAAAGGGAATTGCATAGCGATCCTGGCCGGAATGGTTAATAACTCGGTGGTAGGTTGCCCGGAAGCGGCCGTTGCTCCAAAGGCGAAGGATCTCGCCCGAATTGACCAGAAATGTTCCAGGCAAAACGGGAGCCCTAACCCATTTTTTTTCGGCGATACGCAACTCAAGGCCTGGTACCTCAGACTGTGCCAAGAAGGTTATGAAGTCTCCGTCTATATGTGGTGAGGTGTGGAACTGGTTCGTCTCACACTTTGTCGCGGGATAGTGAGATACTCGCAGAATACCTGTTGGTCGCGAGTTCAAGAATGCGTCGTCGAAAAAATGTTTCGGAAGCCTGAGGGCCGCAGCATAGACAGGAAGCAATCGTAGGCTGAGAGCCTCCATCGCGTTGAAGTATTCAACGAGCGTTTGAGAAAAACCTGGTAAATGCTGAGGCCACTGGTTCCCGCCTTCATACAGAGTATCGTGGTTATTGTTGGCGTTCGCCCCGGGCCCTACCTCGCGCCCAATGAAAAATGCTTCGCCAATGTCTGGCTTACGGGGAGGTTCGTTCTGGTTGTATTGCGGTTGCTGGAGTCCTTCCGGCATGTAACCTATACCCTTGTTGTCCACTTTGACGGACATTTTCTGCTTTAACGGTAAGGCATGAAACCGTCGATTCTCGGTAAAAACACGGTCCACCAGTCTCTGTGGTACACCATGGTTTTTGATGAAAAAGAATCCGATGTCTTCGAGAGCCTGACAAACTTCTTTAGCCAAAGCGGGGAGGGCGTCTGGTTCTCCGCTCAAAAATGGACCTAAATCCAAGATAGGGATTATGTCAGTCGGCTGTACGGTTTGCGCCTCTTTAAAAACATATTGAGGACTGGTACCCATTCTTCCTCCTCTCTAATGTTATGCAATCGTTGCACGTTGTCTCTTCGGTATCAAGAACAACATGTAAGAGAAGATGTTGCTCGAGGGCCAGGGCTATATTTAATGAGCAACGGTCTTGAATTTCGGTCGAAAACATAGTGTCACGGAGGACGAAACGGTGCGGTTGCGAGTAAATGGCCGAAAGGCACAGGAGATCTAGTAATGAGAAAAAATAAAACAGTTGACACTCCATGTTTTGACGCGATCGTCATTGGTGCCGGTATATCGGGCATGTACTTTGTGTACCGGTTGCGCAAAATGGGGATGCGCGTGCGAGTGTTTGAATCCGGCAGCGGCGTGGGTGGAACTTGGTACTGGAACCGGTACCCAGGTGCACGTTTTGATTCAGAAAGTTATTCGTATGGGTACTCATTCTCCGATGAGGTCCTCGACGAATGGGAATGGAGTGAACATTTTGCTTCACAGCCGGAAACCCTACGATATCTTAACTTCGTCGCCGATAAATTCGATCTCAGAAGAGACATACAATTTAATTCGAGAGTTACCGCTGCGACATACGACCAAGCGGCCCGACGTTGGCTTGTAGAGACGGAAGAGGGTAAATCTGCGTACGCGCCCTACCTGCTCCAGGCCGCCGGTTGCCTTTCCGCGCCATACATCCCAGAATTTGATGGAGTCGAGTCCTTTCGCGGCGAGACATGGCACACGTCTGCTTGGCCACGGCGTCCTGTGGATTTAAGCGAGAAGCGTGTAGCAGTGATTGGAACCGGCGCCACTGCAGTGCAGTTAATCACTGAGCTCGCAAAAGATGTTGGTGACCTTACCGTGTTCCAGCGAACACCGAACTACTGTAAGCCCTTGCATAATGGGCCTATTTCGCCTGGCGAGCAAAAAAAAATAAAAGCTAATTACAGGACTATCTTTGAGCGATGTCGCACCACATTTGGTGGGTTTTTGCACGATGCGGACGAGAGAAGTACCTTCGATGTAAGCAGGGAGGAGCGGTTGTCGTTGTACGAACGGTTATGGGGCGAAAAAGGTTTCGCTTTCTGGCTCGGTGGCTTTAGTGACATTTTAACGGACAAACGTGCAAATGAATCGGCGGCGGAATTTGTACGCGAAAAGATTCGCGAACGGGTAGATGACCCTGCGGTCGCTGACCTTTTGGTGCCCACTGATCACGGGTTTGGCACCAAGCGGCAACCCATGGAAAGTGGCTACTACGAGGCTTACAATCGCCCTAATGTGCACCTCGTCGATTTAAACACCTCCCCGATCGATTGCTTCTCTGAAAATGGCATAAAGACTCGAGAGACGGAGTACGCGTTTGATGTGGTCATATTTGCGACAGGATTCGATGCTGTCACCGGCGCGCTTAATCGCATTCGTATTCGTGGCGAATAAGGTCGGTTGTTGAAGAATAAATGGGACGAAACGCCGAGTGCGTTTTTGGGAATGAGTACGGTAGGCTTCCCTAACATGTTTATTACGGGAGGACCGCACAATTCTTCGAGCTTCTGTAATATACCGCGGTGTCTCGAACAAAATGTGGAATGGATCACAGAGTGCATCGCCTATATGCGGTCACACGGATACACGCGGATCGAAGCAACGCAAGAAGCTGAGGACGCATGGACCGAGCACGTGCTTGAAACGGCAGATGAAACACTGTTGACGAAAACAGACTCTTGGTTCATGGGATCCAACATTCCGGGAAAGAAACGGGTGTTCCTTAATTATGTTGGTGGGGTGCCTACGTTTCGGGCGAAGTGTGATGAAGTGGCGTCGAACGATTATGCCGGGTTTGTACTCGAGTGAGGAGCCGCCTCAAGTAGCGAGGAGAATAACTCATCGATGGGGACGACGATGTAGTCAGCGAGATGGGCGGAATCCTTCATGACTGGCTGCTCTCTGTTTCTCGGAGAAAGTAGTCTAGAGCCGCATGGAAATTCTGCGGGCCTACTTCGTTCACGCCGAATATGAAACTAGCGTTGGCCTCTGTATTCATGCCTAACTGAATTTGGCGTCCACCTCGGTAATCTTCTTCGGTGACGACATATTTAAATCGCTCGATGGCAGTGTCGCGCATTTTCTGCTCGGCCGCATTTGCTGGCATCGTTTGGTAAATATGGTTTTGAATTGTTGTTGAGGTTTCAGGAAGTGTGCCGGGAAATACTTGTGACAGCATCCCGCCCGCCGGAGACAGTGCGTTTCCAGAGGTAATAGCAAAAGAATTGTTGGGAAATACAAACTTCACATCGAGCATCGCTTCTCCTGTTGCCCAGTTCGTCACAGGCTTGTTGAGGCGCTGGAGAATATCACTTGATGGTGCTGCTATGCGCTGGTGCGGACCAAACGGATATTGTCCGAACCGATCGCACACCATCACGTTGTTTGTCACCATGGAGGCTAAAGTGTCACGATGTAGTGACGCGATGTGATAGAATTCGATGTAGCCGTCGACAGCGATTTTCCAATTAGGCCCTTCAATAATGTTCTGATCAACTAGCGACCAGCTTTCCAAGCGATAAGAGGCCAATTCGTCGTACATGTCTCCCAAAAACAACTTGATATCGAATGTACGACCGGGGGTCAGACAGGTAAAAATTAACCCGGCCGATTCACTAGTGAAGAGTTCCACAAGGTTGCGACAATCGAATTCGCCGCTGCCGAATTTCGCGGAGTCTGTTACCCCGATGAGACGGCCGGATTCATTGTAGGTCCATCCGTGATATGGACACGCGAAGTGACTAGCATTTCCGTGTCCTGGTGCAGCGACATGTGCGCCCCGGTGCCTGCATACGTTAAGAAATGTACGCACGACGGCGTCTCTTCCTCGCGTCACGAGTATGGGTACCCCCACGATTTCGACGGCCTTGTAGTCCAATTCGTTTTTCACTTCGCACGATAATGCTACCAGCAGGGGCATCTCTTTGAAGAGTTTTCGGACCTCATTGTCCCAGCGAGTACGGCTGCGATATCGTTCCACGGGGACCGTTTTGGTAGAATCCATGCCGTCCGTGGTTTTATGCCTGACATGATGAAGTAGACGGGCGGCTATTTGTTCGTACACATCTCGTCGCATTGTCCCTGACCCGGCATGACGGATT
Organism: uncultured Enterobacteriaceae bacterium; assembly: GCA_964460065.1. Lineage (GTDB taxonomy): Bacteria > Desulfobacterota > Binatia > Bin18 > Bin18 > Bin18. Next base: position 24,302 of record CAYWPF010000019.1, on the reverse strand, counting down.
GAAGTCGCGTCCATATTTGAGTTTTTTCCTTTAACGATGGTAGTTTTTACACGGCTGGCCTTTTTCGCGAGGGTCTGGAACCCCGAAAGTTGGTCGAAGGATTGTTGAGCAAAGCTTCGGGGCCGGCTTACGGAATCGTGTCGCATCTCCGGGGTAGACGACGGTGTTCCATAGTCAAAAAAACAATGCTTGTCTGCGGGCTGCCTCGCGGCGATAGGGAAGCATAGGCCTAGGTCTGGATTTCCTACTCGTGCACAGCTTCCCCTCGCTCCGGGGTCCATTCGGCAGCGAGTCTCTGTGCCTCTTTTAGATCTTCGCTACTCAGCTTTGTTGCCATCAAATCTCGATTTTTTACTGCCTTCAGCCGGCGATCTCCGGTGGAGTTCGCCGCGGCGAGATTGTACCATTTGTGTGCCTCTACCCAATTTTTCTTCACACCGTTCCCGTGTTGATACATATAACCTAAATTATTGTAAGCTGCTGCAAACCCCTGGTCTGCTGCTTTACGGTACCAATACACAGCTTGCTCAAAGTTCGGCGGCAACCCGTGGCCGTACCGGTACATGAGACCTAGATTATACTGGGCCTCTACCAGCCCTTGTTCCGCGGCCTTCTTGTACCAGGAGAGAGCTTGCTCATGGTCGCGTTCGACGCTGACACCGTTTCCGTACATAAATGCGATGGCCGCCTGTGATTCTGCATCGCCGCCCTCTGCTTTCATTCGTAGGGCTAAAATATCGTTTGTATCGTCTCCGAAAATGACGGCATCGGGGAAGGGGGCCAGTAGAAGAAGAGCGGTGACCAAAAAGAGCATGGCTCTGTAGTATCAAGCCAGAAGGTGTGGCCACAAGAGGAAAAAAGTGGACATCAACGTCCTGCGTGGCGGAATAAAGTTATGTGCCCACATCGCCGCGCAGAAGTCCCAGCATCGCTCGAACGGTCTTGGCAGGGTCCGATGCGGCCGTAATAGCAGAGATCGCTGCAATTCCCGTTGCACTGGTTTGAAGGACGTCAAGGATGTTTGATTGTCGAATACCCCCAATAGCGAAGACAGGCGCGACTTTCTGACGTACCGCCTGTCGTAGACGTTCCAGGCCCTGAGGAGGACCATACCGCGTTTTGGATGGCGTGCTGTATGTTGGTCCAAAAACAATGAAGTCCGCCCCTCTTGCGCCAGTTACCTCCTCGGGCGAATGCGTCGAAACCCCTATGATTTTGCTTTTTCCTAGCATCTGCCTTGTTTTGCTGACGGGGAAAGAGGCGGTGCCTAAGTGAACTCCGTCCGCCTCAGTCGCCAACGCGACGTCGATGCGATCGTTTATCAAAAAGGTAGCCGAATATTGCCTTGTGAGCACACGGATCTCAACGGCTAAGTTGTATAGGGCACGACTATCGAGATCTTTTTCACGCAGTTGCACCGCTTGAAGTCCGCCGTCTAGGGCGGCATGTACTACGTCCACTAATGGGCGGCCACCGGTCTGTTTTCTATCCGTTACGAGGTACAGGTTAAAATCGATCATGGCACTCCTCTAGCGGGAATGAGGGGATGGCCTGGTAGATTCTGGAGATGTCCAAGGACAGTCTCGTTGAGAATCTACTTCGCCGGATGGCGCTTACGCAATCATGCCGTCGAGTGGGCTTGATGCGGTAGCGTACAGTTTTTTGCCCATGCGGCCCGCAAGGAAAGCCTTGCGGCCAGCCTCGACGCCCTGGCGCATGGCGTCTGCCATAAGGATCGAATCTTTTGCTGCCGCGATTGCTGTGTTCATTAAGACCGCGTCGCATCCCATTTCCAGCGCAACCGCCGCATCCGAAGCAGTTCCGACGCCGGCATCCACAATCACGGGAATGGTACTGTGTTCTAGTATGATCCTTATGTTGTAGGGATTCCGTATCCCGAGACCAGAACCTATCGGGGCGGCGAGAGGCATGACCGCGGCACAGCCCATGTCTTCAAGTTTTTGACATGATATTGGATCATCATGAATATACGGCAAGACAGTGAAGCCGTCATCAACTAATATTTTGGCCGCCTCTAGGGTCCCTGGAATATCGGGGAAAAGAGTTTTCTCGTCGCCGATGACCTCGAGTTTTACCATGCTGCCGACCCCTGCTTCGCGGGCTAAGCGACACGTTCGAACGGCTTCCTTTGCGTTGTAACAACCAGCCGTGTTCGGCAAGATGGTAAATTTTTTAGGATCTATGTAGTCCAGAAGGTTTTCTTGTTTAGGATCGGTGATGTTGACGCGGCGGACCGCGACCGTCACTATTTCGGCGCCCGAGGCCTCAATGGCGCGTTGGGTCTCCAAAAAGTCTTTGTACTTCCCGGTGCCAACAATTAGCCGTGAAGTGTATTCCTTTCCCGCAAGTCGGAATGAGTCTATCGACTTTGACATGTTATCCTCATTCGAGCCGTTTCCTTAACTGCCCCCTCCAACGAAATGAACGATCTCTACTTCATCTCCCTGGCACAATATTGTTTCCATGAATTCATCATGCGGAATGATACTTTCATTGATTTCTACGGCCACACGTTTTTTTGTCAGTCCTAGCTCTCGGATGAGGTCTGCCACGGTGCTGCCGTCTTGGCACGCCCTGTTGTCGCCATTGAGCCGAACTAACATCGTTGGACAGCATATGCCCGGCAGTTTCTCTTTACAACCCGGCATGCTTCTGGTATGCCCCTTCTGCCTATCCGGATGGACATCTTGCCGGCCTATTGAAGACAAGGAGAAAAACATGGCTGCAGTCACCCGCGCACTCATTAGCGTGAGCGACAAAAGTGGCATCGCCGAACTAGCTCTTGGCTTAGTCGAGTTGGGGATTGAGATTCTCTCAACCGGGGGCACTGCGCGCGCCTTGGTTGACGCTGGTGTAAGTGTAGTCTCCGTAGAAGATTTTACTGGCTTTCCTGAAATGCTCGATGGGCGGGTGAAGACGTTGCACCCTCACGTGCATGCAGGAATACTTCACAAGCGATCCGATGCCCGTCATTTGGAAACGATGCGCGAGCGCGGCCTGGAGCCCATAGATCTCATTGTAGTGAACTTGTACCCCTTTGAAGAGGTTGCTGCGAACTCGGATTCTAGTTTCGCTGAGGTCGTGGAAAACATAGATATCGGCGGTCCATCCCTCTTACGCGCCGCGGCCAAGAATCATGCAGATGTGGGCGTGGTGGTCGACCCGGCGGACTATCCATTTGTATTGGAACGACTCAAAATGGCCGGAGGTCTCTCAGATTCGCACAAATTGGAACTGGCGAAAAAAGCGTTTTGCATGACTGCCCGTTATGACGGTGTCATAGCTGACTACCTTGGGAGTCTCGATAACGGGAAGAGATCAGCACTCGGGGAGACTCTCCACTTCCAATACACGAGAGTTCAAAATCTCCGGTACGGTGAAAACCCACACCAAGCCGCTGCGTTTTATCGTAGTAAGTATTTCGAAGGCCCGGGCCTGGCTAATGCGAAACAACACCAGGGCAAAGAATTATCTTACAACAATCTCGTGGATGCAAATGCGGCCCTAGAACTTATCCAAGAGTTCGAAGAAATTGCCGCCGTAGCTATAAAACACACGAATCCATGTGGCGTGGCGACCTCTGCGGAATCGCTGGCGGATGCATTTCGCAAGGTGCGCTCGTGTGATCCGGTTTCAATTTTTGGAGGAATAGTTGGTCTAAACCGTGAAGTCGACCAGGCCACAGCCGAAGAAGTGTTGGAACTTTACAAAGAAGGATTCTTAGAAATCTTGTTAGCACCCGGTTTTTCGTCGGAAGCCTTGACGATGTTGTCGTCCTCGAAGCGATTGCGGAACGTACGCCTCATTCAGACCGATAAACTTTTAGACATGGCTGGCGCAGGATACGAGGGCAGGGCAATCCGTGGTGGGCTGCTGTACCAAGAACGTGATACCGACCGTATGGATGTACGGACTGGAAACGTCGTTAGTAGGCGAAAGCCCACCGAGGAAGAATGGAAGGCGTTAGGGTTTGCGTGGCGCGTTTGTAAACATGTGAAGTCTAATGCGATAGTGCTAACGTCGGCTGATCAGGTTGTTGGGATAGGGGCGGGGCAGATGAGCCGAGTAGACTCTTCTCGGATCGCAGTGTCCCGGGCCGATCACCTAGGCCTTGATGTCAACGGTACTGCTGTCGCCTCCGATGCCTTTTTCCCGTTTCGCGATGGGCTCGATGTGGTCGCGGAAGCGGGTGCAACGGCTGTGGTTCAGCCTGGCGGGAGCATTCGAGATGACGAGTTGATAGCGGCAGCGGACGAACACGACATGGCCATGGTCCTCACCGGAACCCGACATTTTAGGCATTGATCATGAAGGTTTTAGTTGTTGGGGGCGGCGGCAGAGAGCACTCTCTGATATGGAAGATCCGGCAAAGCCCCCGCGTGGGGAAAATCTACTGCGCTCCAGGAAATGCGGGGATTAGCAATTATGCGGAGGCCGTGCCGATAGCCGTTGAAGATATCGATGGCCTCGCAAGCTTCGCGCTGGAACAGAAGATCGAACTCACCGTGGTCGGCCCAGAATTACCGCTGAGTTTAGGTATAGTGGATCTTTTTGATTCGAAAGGCTTACGAATATTCGGACCTAACAGAGCTGCTGCCCAACTGGAGGCTAGTAAAGCATTTACAAAAGACCTGATGCGACGAGAGCAGGTGCCTACGGCGAAATTCGAGGTATTCGATGATCTGGAACAGGCGCGCCGTTACGTCGACGAGATAGGACCCCCAATTGTCGTTAAGGCTGATGGCTTGGCCGCTGGTAAAGGGGTAATTTTGTGTAACACACGGGACGACGCCTTCGCAGCCTTGACAGCAATAATGGACAAACGACAGTTTGGTGAGGCGGGAAATCAGGTAGTGATAGAAGAATTTCTGGAGGGCGAAGAAGCATCCTTTTTAGCGTTTACCGACGGCACGTGTATTCTCCCGTTAGCGTCCTCGCAAGATCATAAGCGGGTCTTTGACGACGATGTCGGGCCCAATACGGGCGGCATGGGGGCTTATTCGCCAGCGCCTGTAGTGACTCCGGAAATCGCCCACAGTGTTCTAGAAAATGTGCTTCGACCTGTTGTATCAGGCCTCAAAAAACTCGGCATACGGTACAAAGGGGTTTTGTATGCCGGACTGATGATTCGAAACGGCCTAGTGAAAGTGCTCGAATTCAATGTCAGATTCGGAGACCCCGAGTGTCAGCCTCTTATGCTGAGGCTCGATTCGGATCTTGTAGATGTATTTGATGCCGTTATAGATGAGCGCCTAGATGAAAAAACACTAAGTTGGAAAGATGCGTCGGCTGTATGTATTGTAGCTAGTTCTGCAGGCTACCCCGAACAGTATAGGAAAGGTTTGCCCATCCAAGGACTTGCTGGATTTGAAGAGTCTCCGAACGTTGCCATTTTTCATGCAGGTACCGCGAAGCGATCGGGCAACATCATTACAGATGGGGGGCGTGTTCTGGGTGTTGCGGCCCTTGGCGTGGAACTTGGTGAGGCCATCGATAATGCATACAAGTCAATAAACCGCATTTCTTGGTCGGGCATGCATTACAGGACGGACATCGGACGGCGTGCTCTAGAAAAGTTGGGATCCCGCCCGTCGAACATTTGAGACGATTTAAACTGCTTGGGAGAAAACATGGCCCACATACGTCCTTTTAGAGCGCTTCGTTATGACGCCGAAGTCGTTGGAGATTTGCACAAAGTTGTCTCGCCACCCTACGATGTTATCAGCACGGAAGAGCAAGCCCTACTACATTTGTCCAGCCCGTACAATGCGACGCATTTGGATTTCAACAATGCTGCGGATCCGTATGGTGCCGCCGCATCGACATTTCGAAAGTGGCTTGAGGAGGGTGTTGTAAAATTAGATGAGGCACCGGGTTACTACTACTACCGCCAGGAGTTTGATCTCCAGAACGGCTCCCGAAAGATTCGTTCTGGGATATTTGTGGCTTTGCGCGTGGAGGAGTTCGAGACCGGCGTCATTCGTCCGCACGAACAGACGTTCACGGGCGCGAAGAAAGACCGGCTGGCATTGCTGCGTGCGTGCCAAGCTCACTTGAGTTCTATCTTTTGTTTGTATGGCAAAAAGGGCTGGTCGGTCGAAGATGTTATTCCTGACGTCTTGAAGTCGCCGTCTTCGGTTGAACTAACTGACAGAGATCAGGTGACCCATCGGCTATGGTACGTGACAGAAGCCTCAGCGATTGAGACTATAACCAAAGAGATTGCTTCACAATCACTGATTATTGCGGATGGTCATCATCGTTACGAAACTGCCCTGCAATATAGTGTTGAGCGGTCAGCCGCTGGCGCGTCTCGTGACACCGATCAACCGTACAATTACGTCTTAGCTTATTTGACTAATGCTGAGGAAACCGGACTGGCAATACTTCCGACACACCGAATTTTGAGGAAAAATAGTTTGCCTAAGGTAGCAGATCTGGAAAAGGTGTTGCTTCGAGACTTCCGCCTAAAACGGTATGCTCGAGAAGAAAAGAACGCATTCTATAGGGCGCTTTCGGCTGAAGGGGTGGATCGTAGAATTGGGTGCGTGCTGTCCGGAGCGGACCATCATTGGCTTTTGACTTTTGACGACAGTCTTGCGCAGCGTGTTAACGCCTCAAATCCCATTCGAGCGCTAGACGTCACGGTTTTGCATGACTATATATTTGAGCGACTACTTGGGATCACCCCGCAAATGCAGAAGGAAAAGATTACATACGTTAGCGACAATGAAGTAGCGGTGAGGGCCGTTGATCAAGGCGAAGCAGGTGCAGCGTTTCTTCTGAATGCAACGACATTCGGGCAGATCCAGGCTGTTTGTTCCAGCGGCGAAACAATGCGGCAGAAATCGACATATTTCTATCCAAAGCTACTAACCGGTTTAGTGTTTTACCCGCTCCACGAGGGGTGAAGGATCTAATATCGTCGGGGCCCTCCTCCCCCTCCACCGCCGAATCTTCGGCGTTCGGGCGGACGCGCTTCATTGACCTTAAGAACTCTACCAAGGACTTCCTGGCCATTGAACTTTTGGATAACGGCCTCTGCATCTTCTTTCGAACTCATCTCTACAAATGCGAACCCTTTGGATTGTCCTGAAAAGCGATCAGTGACTACACTGACTGAACTCACCGTGCCGGCTTCGGCGAATGCTTTCTCTAGGTCAGCGTTCCCGGCAGAGTAAGGTAGGTTTCCTACGAAAAGGCGTGTGCCAGACGGGGCCCGGGGCGGAGGAGCCGGTCTACTGCCTCCCGATGACGGTGGCCTTGTCCTGGCGTTGTCTCTGGCCGGAATAGGCCCACCCCGTCCTGGTTTTACTTCGTTTACGTTCAGGGCCTGACCATCAACGTCTTTTCCGTTCAGGCCGGATATGGCGGCCCGGGCTGCTTCTTCCGTCTCCATTTCAATAAAGCCAAATCCACGGGAGAGGCCGGTAGCAGGGTCCGTCATTAACTCAGCAGATTGCAATTTTCCAAAAGGGGTAAACAGGTCTTCTAATTCAGGGTAGCAAAGCAAAGCGGGCAGGTTACCTATATACAATTTGACGGCCAAAAAAATCTCCTTCCTTCATTGTGACGGGGTCTGGACTAACTTCTCGCGATTTTCCCGGCGGGTTGCCTTGTTCAGGGGCAATGGACACCCGCGGAACTCGCATTCGCTAGAACGTTCCATCGCGGACAGGGCCTCAGACTTGGTTTCCGTCTCTATAAAGCCAAACTTCGGGAGCGTCCTGAAAAACGGTCCATGATAATAGCGGTTGATGTGACGGTGCCTTCCTGTGCAAACAGTGCTTCTAATTCCTCCTGAGTAGTCTTAAAAAGAGAGATTTCCAACAAAAAGTCCTTTCGGCAACGTCGATCTCTTCGACACATGCACCATGTCATTTTGCGCACCGCGCGTATTTGCCCATAAACGCCATAGCACTTCTTTGCAGTGATAATAGCGTTGCCCTGACGAACTCTGGCGAGAGGTTATCAAATTCCTATTTTGAATACAATAAAACTCCACCCTATACATATGATTTGTTGTGCCGCCTGTAAGGAGAAGGTAATATCCTACTCACTGGTATAGATCATCACGTTTATGGAAAACTATGAATAACACCCCTTCGAGCGACGATATGAAACTGTCAGCGGTTGTTCTCAGCGGCGGGAGAAGTTCCCGAATGGGAAAGCCTAAAGCGTTGCTCCCCTTCGATCGATTGCCTCTAATCTCTCATATAGTTGAGACCCTCTCGCGGATGTTTGACGACATTGTCGTGGTCACTGCGCGAGAACAAGAGCTTCCTGTGTTACCCGTGCGGCTTGTCCGGGACGAGGTATCCGGGCAGGGACCTGTAGCGGGTATGTACTATGGCTTGAAGGCAATGAAAGGCGACGTAGGTTTCGTTACTTCCTGCGATACTGCTTTCCTACAGCTTTCCCTAATAAAGTACCTCGTCTCGCAACTTCGGCGCAATGACGCGGTGTATGACTGCGTCGTCCCCTATTGGGCTGGCCGGCTCCAGCCTCTGCATGCTTTGTACACTGCCCGGGTAGTCTCGCATTTGGAACGTCAACTTACATTACGTCGTTTGCGACCAGTCTATTTGTACGACACTGTGCCGACGCGCATAGTGGGCCCTGAGGAAATTCGAAGCGTTGACCCGGAAGGGATAAGTTTCACGAATCTAAACACCCCGGAAGACTATCAAGCCGCGCTCGTCCGCTGGGAGGATCTTCATTCTAAGATTTCTTGCACGGTAGAACTGTTCGGCGTAGCACGTTTAAGGGCCCGTAGGTCAACGATACTATTGAGCGTTTCCCCGCGGGCGAATTTGTTTGGCGTTCTTCGCGCACTTGCCGTAGAGTGCCCGGAATTGGTTGGCACAGCATTAACCGTCGGGGAAACTGGAACAGCGAGCTTGATGGATGGGTATGCGTGCAATATCAACGGGAAGGAATTTGTGAAGGAAGGGGACCGAAGAATTCGATCGGGGGATCATCTTCTGATTTTATCAAGCGATGCGGGTGGTTAAGTTATGCATGGATACCACGGGAAAGTGCTTCATATTGATCTCTCTGAGCAATCTTATCGTCTGATGCCGCTAGAGCCGTCAAGGCTACGAACGACTTTGGGAGGGGTGGGGCTTGGCTCTAGCCTGTTGTTTGAGCTCGCACCGCCCGGAGTCGACCCGTTTGCGCGAGGTAACCCTATAGTATTCGCAAGCGCTCCATTGGTGGGAACCGGTCTGACTACAACGGCGAAGTATGCTGTTGTTACGAAGTCCCCGCTTACGGGATTTATCGCGGATTCGCTCTCTTCTAGTTACTTTGCCTTGGAACTCAAAAAATTGGGAAGCGATGCAGTAGTTATTACGGGGCGTGCAGCGAAGCCGGTTTATCTTTTTCTGAGGAACGAGTCTGTCGAGTTTCGAGATGCCGGCGCGTTATGGGGTATGACCCCTCTGCAAACTGAAGCCTCTATCAAGAAAGACCTCCGTGATAAGGAGGTCCGTATAGCCTCTATAGGTCAGGCCGGAGAGAATCGTGTCAGATTTGCGACGTTGAGTAATGAGGGCAGACATGCCGGGCGAGGCGGGGTAGGCGCTGTGTTTGGGTCGAAGAATCTGAAGGCCATCGCGGTTCGTGGCTCGCGGCATACCGGAGTCGCAGATCTGAAACAACTGGAGCAGATTGCGGCGGAACTGCGCCAGGCGAGTGTAGGTCCCCAAACGGCAAAATATAGACAAATCGGTACTGTGGCTAACCTTTCCGTTTTTAATCGTCTGGGAAGCCTGCCAGTTCACAACTTCCAGAAAGGGTCGTTTCCTGGTGTCGAGAGGCTGAGTGGCGAAACGCTCCGTGAGGAGTATGGGAACCGTGCTCAGGGATGTGCCTCATGTACAATCCGGTGCGAACGCCAGTATCGTACTAGCGAGGGAACTCATCAAAGGCTCGAGTATGAGACATTGTTTGCGTTCGGACCACACTGCGGCCTCGAGGAGCCGGACGCTATATTGGAAGCAGCTCGCTTATGTGACGAGTACGGATTGGATACCATCAGCACGGGAGGTACTATAGCGTGGGCCATTGAGTGCGTAGAAAAAAACTTGCTCCCCTGGAAGAAACAAAAAAAAATCTGCTTTGGAGATACCGTCCAGATTCTCGAGCTCATTCGCAACATAGCGGCAAGAGAAGGTTTGGGCTCTCTACTGGCGGACGGCTCAGCTCGTGCGTCAAGGTCGTTAGGTGGAGGATCAGAAGCGTTTGCGATACATGTGAAGGGCTTGGAACTGCCAGGATACGAACCCCGTAGCCTCAAGACCTTGGCCCTCGGATTAGCAGTGAGTCCTCGCGGCGCTTGCCACAATAGATCGGGAGCATATGAAGCAGACTTTTCCGGTCCCGCAAATGGGTTTCGTGGTAATGCTGATAGGGGACGCCTTGTTGTTGCGTCGGAGGATTTTTCCGCTGTCTTAGATTCGTTGGTAGTATGTAAGTTTCTGCGTAGATGTTTCAGTGATTTTTATGGTGAGTCCGCCCAGATCCTAAATGCCGTGACGGGTTGGAGTCTAAGCGGTGAAGATCTTCGGCGAGTGGGTGAACGGATTATCACGATCAAAAAATTGTTCAATATAAGGGAGGGCTGGCGATCTGAAGATGATTGGCTCCCAGAGCGGCTCTTAACGGAGGCACTTCCGGACGGCCCTGCCAAGGGTTCGCACCTCACCCGTTTGGAATTACAAGAAATGATTGATGGCTATTACACTGCCCGCGGCTGGAATGAGAAGGGTATCCCGATGCAGGGGAAAAGGGCAGAATTAAGCTTACAATGAGGAGAACATCGTTTTTTCGAGTTGTCGGGGTATTGCGATTAATTTTGCGAAGGAAAAGGGAGCTGTGACAGATAAACTGGTGATGCTTATGTACGAATCAAAGAACGTTCTAGGAGAGAAGCTTGAAGGGTGCAGCGACAGGCCAGTGACGGGTTTCTATAGAGATGGCTGCTGTAACACAGGCAAAGAGGACATCGGTTTACACACAGTGTGCACGGAAGTGACGAAAGACTTTCTCGCCTTCTCAAAAGCGCGAGGAAATGATCTCAGCACTCCGAGACCTGAGCTAGGGTTCGACGGATTACAACCAGGAGATTGCTGGTGCCTGTGTGCTGCCAGGTGGAAGGAAGCCTACGACGCGGGCGCTGCACCGACCGTCGTCTTAGCGTCCACCCATGAAGCGACGCTGGAACATGCAACGCTGGACGAACTGAAGGAACATGCTAGGGATTTGCACTAAGTTCCGGCCGGACGCGCGACCGCAACTTGTACCGCACAGTATTTAAATTCCGGGATTTTGCCGAAGGGGTCCAGCGCCTCGTTAGTCAAGAGGTTGGCTGCGGCCTCGTGATAACAAAAAGGTATGAAAATTTCCCCGCGCCGCATCCCTGGATCCATTCGCGGGCTGGCCGATATCTCGCCCCGGCGCGACGACACGATAAGTGTGCTGTCCTCCTGGCCATTTAAAGCAAGCAAGTCCTCGGGATGGATATTGATTACGGGCGAAGGTTCGATTGCGCTTAGTACGCTGGCTCTGCGAGTCATCGCTCCAGTATGCCAGTGCTCAAGTTGTCGACCGGTTATGAGCACAAATGGAAACTCCGTGTCCGGTAGTTCGTCTGCCTGGGTTAAACGAGCGGGTACGAACCTCGCTAGTCCGTCTGAGGTCGGAAACTCGGATGCAAAAACCACAGGCTGGCCAGGATCGTCTGCGGTCAGACATGGGTAAGTAACCGATTCCTCCTTTAGTAATCGACTCCACGAGATTCCTCCAATTGTTGGCATAGCTAGCCGCATTTCGTCAAAGACAGTTGCGACGTCGGGATAATTCCATTCCAAACCGAGCCTTGTTGCGATTGATTGAATAATGTCCAGATCCTGCCGAGTCTGGCCCGGCAAAGGTAACGCTTGTCGACCGAGTTGTATTCGCCGATCCGTGTTGGTAAATGACCCAGTCTTTTCCGGAAACGCCGATGCCGGAAGAATGACATCGGCGAACATTGCTGTTTCTGTCAAGAACAAATCCTGAACTACAAGGTGATCCAGCTTAGCCAGTGCTTGGCGTGCGTGGTTTAGATTGGGATCAGACATTGCGGGGTTTTCACCCATTATGTACATGCCCCGAATATCCCTATCGAGGATTGCATTCATGATTTCCACGACGGTCAATCCCGGCTTCGGGTCTAAAGATGCGTTCCATAGATCCTCGAACCGCACGCGGGCTTCTTCGTTGTCCACTCGTTGGTAATCAGGAAACACCATAGGGATGAGGCCTGCGTCGGACGCCCCTTGAACGTTGTTTTGTCCACGCAGAGGATGTAGACCGGTTCCTGGTCGGCCTATTTGACCGGTCATTAAACAGAGCGCGATGAGGCAACGAGCATTGTCGGTACCGTGAACGTGTTGTGACACACCCATCCCCCAGAAAATCATAGATGTTTTCGACGTCGCATACAGTCTGGCAACGGCCCGGATAGTTTCGGCGGCAATACCGCACACACTTTCCATTGCTTCCGGACTGAAACTGGCGATATTTTGCTTGATTAGTTCAAAACCTTCTGTTCGAGCCGCAATGAACTGCTTGTCCACTAGCCCCTCTTCTATTATCGTGTGCATCATGGCGTTGAGAAGCGCGACGTCGGTGTCCGGCGTGAACTGAAGATAGTGGGACGCGTGCCGGGCGAGACCGGTGCGGCGCGGGTCAAGAACGATCAGAGACGCACCGGCTCTTGCCGCGTTCTTAATAAAAGTTGACGCTACCGGGTGGTTTTCTGGTGTGTTTGAACCGACAACTAGAATACATTCCGCGTACGATACGTCATCTACTTGGTTCGACACTGCGGCAGACCCGATTCCTTCGAGCAAGGCGGCAACGGAAGACGCATGGCAAAGCCTGGTACAATGGTCAACGTTATTGGAACCAAACCCTGTGCGCACAAGCTTCTGAAACAGGTAAGCTTCTTCGTTGCTGCCCTTCGCGGATCCAAATCCTGCCAATGCACTTCCACCAAAATTGTCCCGTATCCGGCTTAAACCATTTGCCGCAAAATCGAGCGCCTCATCCCAACTGGTTTCACGAAAAAGGCTGAGTGGGTCAGCCGGATCGTAGTTCGCGTCAGTGAGTTTCGGTAGCCCATCCTTTCGAATGAGCGGTTTCTTCAGTCTATCCGGGTGGCTTATGTAGTCAAAACCGTAACGACCCTTCACACATAGTCGGCCCCGATTGGCGGGTCCGTCCTTACCGGTAATGTACAAAATCCTGTCGTCTTTAACATGGTACGTTAGAAGACAGCCGACGCCACAGTAGGGACAGACCGAATCAACTTTTTTGTCCGGCTCAATTAGGCCAACATTCTGAGCAGGCATCAATGCGCCGGTGGGACACGCCTGAACACATTCGCCGCAGCCTACGCATGTACTGGACCCTAAGGACTCTTCAATGTCAAACACTATTCGTGCATCGCTACCTCGGCCCGCGTAGCCAATGACGTCATTAACTTGTTCCTCCCTACACGCTCGGACGCACCGAGTACACTGTATACAGGCATCAAGGTTGACAGATATTGCCGGGTGGGAGCGATCCGCACTGGGTTGGTCTCTCTGGCGGAATCGCGGATTTGCAATATCAAGTCTCCTTGCCCATTTGTCTAATTCGGATTCTGTTGTGTAGTGCTCATTTGCAACGTCGGAAAGCAGCAGTTCTACGACCATTTTTTGCGCATGATGAGCGCGGTAATTCTTTGTATTTATTTCCATCCCCTCCTTTGCCACACGGCAACAAGAAGGTGATAGAGCGCGCTCACCGGCGATGTCTACTACGCACGCCCTGCAGTTTCCATCGGCCCGGTAGCCCTCCTTGTAGCAAAGCCTTGGGATTTCAGTTCCGTGACGGTCCGCCGTTTGTAAGATTGTTTCCCCGGGTCGAGCTAATACTTTTTCACCGTCGATAACGATTGCAATCTGAGACATGGTGGACATTATTTTCTCAGCTCCTCAGGGAAATACTTTATAACGGAAAGCAGGGGGTTGGGAGCTGCCTGACCAAGCCCGCAGATTGAAGCGTCAGCCATAACCTGCGCGAGATCCTCGAGTAGCGGGATGTCCCAATCTTTTTGAGCCATTAGCCCTGATGCTTTTCTGGTGCCGACGCGGCAGGGTGTACACTTACCGCAGGACTCTTTTGAAAAAAAACGCATTGCGTTCAGAGCAGCAGATTTGGCGCTGTCTTGGTTCGAAAGCACTATAATTGCAGCCGAGCCGATAAAACAACCATGCGGCTGAAGCGTATCGAAATCGAGCGGCACGTTTGAGAGTGACGCCGGTAATATTCCGCCGGAGGCCCCACCGGGGAAATACCCGTATAGCTTGTGTCCAGGCATCATGCCCCCACAGTATTCCTCAATTAGCTCTGCGAGCGTTATCCCCGCTGGCGCTAGATGAACGCCAGGGTTCTGTACGCGGCCGCTAACCGAAAAGGAGCGAAGGCCCTTGCGACCATTTCTACCTTTTTGAGAGAACCAAGAGGAACCGTTTTCCAAGATATCGCGTACCCAGAACAACGTTTCAAAGTTGTGCTCGAGTGTGGGCCTGCCGAACAGTCCGACTTCGGCGACGTACGGGGGACGTAATCTCGGCATACCTCGCTTACCTTCTATAGATTCGATCATGGCCGATTCTTCCCCACACACGTATGCACCGGCGCCTCTGCGTAGATGAAAGGAGGGAAGGGGTACGGGAAGGTCGACTGCTAATTCCCTGAGGGACTCCCGGAGAATTTGTAGACAGCCAGGATATTCGTCCCTTACATAAATATATACTTCGTCAATTTTTGTCGCCCAGCAACTAATCAAGAGACCCTCAAGAAAACGGTGTGGATCGCGTTCTAGATAATAACGATCTTTGAAGGTGCCGGGTTCGCCTTCATCTATATTCACGGCCAATAAGCGAGGGGCTGGGTATTCCCCTACGATTCTCCACTTTTGCCCAGCCGGGAATCCGGCGCCCCCTAAACCGCGCAATCCGGAAGCTTCCATTGTTCCCAATACGGACTCGAGAGTGAGTTCCTCGTGAAAACACTTGCTAACAGTCTCGTATCCGCCGCCGGCCTTGTATGTCTCTAGGTTGATAGTGCCGCGAGGCAGAGCAATTTGAGTGTTTTTTTTGTCAACCGCCCGACTCACTTCCACCGCGTTGGCTCGACGGATTGGGTTTTGACCGACAACAGCTACCGGGGCTTCATTACATCGCCCAACACAGGGTACACGTTGCAGGCGTACGTTGTCGCCTAACGAAGTGTCGAGCTCACGAAATAACTGTTCTGAGCCTGCAAGTTGACAACTTATAGATTCGCAAACCCGTACAGTGATGTCCGGGGGTGGTTCTTGCCCCTCTTTGACGATGTCGAAGTGGTGATAAAAACTTGCGACCTCGTACACCTCCGCTATCGCCAGTTTCATCTCGCTTGCCAATGCGACAAGATGCGGGGAGGAGAGGTGACCGTGCTGGTCCTGTATAATATGAAGATTCTCAATTAGCAGGTCGCGCCGACCGGAAGAATGAGAAATCAACGAGCGTACCTCACGCAATGCCTTCGGGTCGACGTTAGGTTCTTTGGTTCGACGCTTAGGGCCTTTTTGCCGTTTTCCGCTGTTATTTTTCATTGGTTTTAATTCCTCCAGCAATAATTGAAGGGTGCCAAAGGTGAACAGGGAGAATAGCTTATTAACGGGCCCGGGCTCAAGAGTGATATTTTCCTTCGGGGACACGCCAGTGCAGGAAGGGGCCTCTTGACACCGATACCGGCGAAATTTACTTTTCCGCTCCAAGAGGGACCATCACTCGGGTTTAGTGTTAAATAGAGGATGAACAAACAACGGCGATAAAGCGTCTACTATGTCGAAGTGGGGCTTAGCTAACTAGCGACGAGGGGAATGTGACGAATGATAGACGACGATGTTTTAGCCTTAGACGCGCGGGTAAAAGAAGAACAAAAGGCGCTCACGCGACTGAAGGCGGCGATGGGAGAGGTCGTTGTTGGTCAGGAGTACTTGGTTGACCGGCTGATAGTGGGCCTCCTTGCTAACGGTCATGTACTTGTCGAAGGGGTACCGGGTCTAGCAAAAACGCTATCCGTCAGGACTCTAGGAGAAAGTATTGCAGCATCGTTCCAGCGCTTGCAGTTTACGCCTGACCTCCTACCCGCCGATCTCGTTGGGACTCTGATATATAATCCGCAGGAAGGCACCTTTTCGACTAAAAAGGGTCCAATATTCGCGAATATCGTGTTAGCGGATGAGATAAATCGGGCGCCCGCAAAGGTGCAAAGTGCCTTGCTGGAAGCGATGGAAGAGCGCCAGGTCACCATCGGAGAGGAAACGCACAGACTTCCAGATCCATTCTTGGTTCTAGCTACTCAGAATCCGATTGAGCAGGAAGGAACGTATCCGTTGCCGGAGGCCCAGATTGATCGTTTTATGCTGAAGCTTTGGGTCACTTATCCTGACAAGCAGGAAGAACTTCAGATCTTGGATAGAATGGCCTCCACTAGGCCGCCAAGGCCATCCGGCGCTGTACTTACTACGGCTGATATACTTCGCCTACGAAATCTCACAGACGAAATATATGTGGACGACAAGATAAAAGCCTATATTATCGACCTGGTTTTTGCCACGCGTGAACCGACTAAGTATAATCTTGACTTGGCACGATACTTACAATACGGCGCATCCCCGCGTGCAACGCTTTCGCTGACGCTGGCGTCGAGAGCATACGCACTGTTGCAGGGGCGCGGTTATGTGATTCCCCAGGACGTTAAGTCTATAGGGCCCGATGTTCTCAGACATAGGGTGATTGTCACATATGAGGCAGAGGCGGAGGAGCTTACAGCCGACGCTGTTCTCCAGACTATTTTTGATGGAGTTCCTGTACCTTAGATTATGATGAATTCCGACCAGCTCAAGGCGGTCCGTAAAATTCACATTAGGACGAGCCATTTGGTGAGTGATTTATTCGCTGGCCAATACCAAAGCGCATTTAAGGGGTCCGGAATGGAGTTTGCTGAGGTCCGACAGTATCTACCAGGAGACGACGTTCGCTCGATAGATTGGAATGTCACAGCGAGGACGGGGATACCTCACGTGAAACGTTTTGTTGAAGAACGGGAGCTGACAGTGATGCTTTTAGTGGACGTCAGTGCTTCAACGTACTTCGGAACTCGTTCTTTGCTTAAGAGTGAGATGGCCGCCGAAATGGCTGCGCTTTTCGCTTTTTCTGCCATAACGAATAACGATAAGGTTGGACTTGTTCTATTTAACGATGGTATTGAACGTGCGCTCCCGCCGCGCAAAGGAACGCGGCACGTTCTGCGGCTAATACGGGAGGTGCTTTCGTTCCAAAGTAAACCTCGCGGGACGAGCATACAGGCTGCGTTGCAGCATTTGAATCGGGTGAGTCGGCGGAGGGCAGTTGTTTTTTTGATCTCCGACCTGCTTGATCCTTCCGTTGCTCTTGCCTTACGGGCTGCCAGTCATCGGCATGATATGATTGCGATAATACTTGAGGACCCTAGAGAGATGGAATTCCCCGACGTCGGACTCATTGAGCTCTGCGATGCCGAAACGGGCGAGCGCGAAATAATAGATACCGGTGACATATCAGTCCGGCGAGAGTACGCGGAACGGGCCACGGCGGCAAGAAAAGATCGAACCCGTATGTTGCACGGCGCCAAAGTTGACTCGATCACCGTTCGGACCGACAGACCGTACGTGGAGGCACTGTTCCGATTTTTCCGTCAACGAGAGAAGCGTCACTAGAGTTTTTCAAACGTATTATGCGAAAAAGTTCCCGAAAACGAAGTGGCAGCTATACGCGCATAGTATGGGTGGTTTCGTTCGCGGTTGTGTTAGTGCAGGGCCATAGCGCCAGAGCACAAGTAGATCAGGATTCACGGGAATTAAAAAATGAGGCATATGTTATTACTCGGGTTGATCGTGACGAGATCAGTATTGGTGATCGAGTTCGCTACACTGTCACTGTAGGACTTCCCGCAGGTTCGACTATGTCCGAAGCCTTTCTTGAGGGGCCTTTGGGAGAGTTTGACGTCATTGATTTTGGCCGGACAACCGTTTCTCCCGCAGCGAAAGAGAGTCACGCCGATTTCTGGTATAACCTAACCATCTTTTCCACAGGCTACCATGTCATCCCGGGACCAAGGATACCTTATGTGGCCGCAGACGGAACGACAAGTGTTGCTGAAGGTGAGCCAATCCGCGTCCATGTCGGAAGTCTGTTGGCTCAAGAGCGCGACCCTTCAGATATTCGGGACATCAAACTCCCAGAGGATGTTCCCATCGACTGGTTTTGGTACGTTCAAACTGTTGTACTCTTGCTGTCCTTGGTGGGCGGAGTAGCGGCAACCGTTTTCTACATGCGGAAGCGTAAAACAGGCCCCGGGTCTCCGGCCCCTCTGGCGCCAGATGCTATAGCCTTGCGGGAGCTCGAAATGCTCCTAGCGCTGCGGCTAGCGCAAGCAGGGGAGTACGTTCGATACTATGTTGAATTGTCCGCGATTATACGCACTTACTTGGAAAATGGATTTGGGCTCCATGCACCGGAAATGACAACAGAAGAATTCCTACTAGCGGTTTCACGTGATGTGCAGTTGTCGGCGGGCCAAAGAGGGCTTTTAGATAAATTTTTGTCGCAGGCAGATCTTGTCAAATTCGCGAAACATGTACCCTCGCTTGACGTAGCGGAAAGCGCTTTTGACACTGCCAGGAGGTTTGTAGAGGAAAGTGCTCCTGCCCCTGCGCAAGGGCAGGCAAGGCAACGTGGTCACGGGCGAGGACATAAACATGCGGCTGCATGACCCCCTATTTTTGCTTTTGCTGGTGCTGTTGCCATTGGTTGTCATGTTCGCACGCTCACTCTCTCGCGACTCATCATTACGGTTCTCGGATCTGACGGTGGTCAGCTTGCTCGCGCGGTCTCCTAAGAACCGGTGGAGAGCCATGCTGCCTATTCTTCGGTCTGCGGCACTCTGCCTGCTGGTTGTTGCGCTGGCAAGGCCGCAAGCGGGTATCACGGAAAGTAAGTACCGAGGGCAAGGCATAGATATAATCCTTGCGGTGGATGTTTCTGGCAGCATGCTGTCAGAGGATTTCCATCTGCAGGGTGACAGGGTAAGTCGGCTTGCCGTGGTAAAGTCGGTTGTGCAGGACTTTGTAGAAGCTCGGGAGGGGGACAGGATTGGGCTTATCCTATTCAGTTCTCGTCCGTATAGCCAATGCCCGCTCACACTAGATCATGGTTGGCTTTTACGAAACCTGAGACGAGCAGAGGTAGGAATGATCAGCGATGGAACGGCAATAGGGTCGGCACTAGCCGCGGCGGCCGGTCGTTTAGAGCCTTCCGTTGCCAGCAGCAAGGTGTTAATCCTGCTGACCGACGGGCAGAACAACGCCGGGAGCGTGCCTCCTCTTACGGCGGCGGCGGCGGCGGCAGCCTTGGGCATCAAAGTGTATACAGTCGGGGCTGGCACTCGGGGCATGGCGCCTTATCCTAGCCAAGACCTATTTGGCAATACGATTTATCGTCCAGTGAAAGTTGACATAGATGAAGAGATGCTTTCCGAAGTGGCGCTAATCACCGGGGGGAAATATTTTCGTGCGACTGATACTTTAAGCCTCCAATCCGTCTACGAGACGATCGACGAGCTGGAAACAACGACTTTTTCCGCGCCTCAGTATCAAGATTATTTAGAACTCTATCCGTGGTGTGTGGTGTTGGCGGTCTGTCTGATTGCATTGGAACAAATTCTGGATAACACCGTGTTAAGAAAGCTACCCTGATGACCTGGAGAGCTCCTGATGCACTCTGGCTTTTGCTCTGTATTCCCTTTCTTTTTGGGTTGCTAGGCTGGATGACTCGCGTGCGGCGGCGAGCGTTACTTCGATTTGCAGAGGAGCGACTACTGCCCGCACTTACGCCCCAAGTAAAGCAGGAGCAGTTCATTTTTAGAGGATCGCTGGTAATTCTGGGTTTACTTTTCTTGCTCCTCTCGCTGGCTGGCCCCCAATGGGGTTTTCATTGGCAGGAGACCCGGCGTCAGGGTGTGGATATTGTTGTCGTACTAGACACATCTCGCAGTATGCTGGCGACAGACGTAGCGCCGACACGTTTGGACCGCGCGAAGCTCGGAGTACGTGGTCTCGTAGAGCGACTGACGGGAGATCGTATTGCGCTGGTCGCGTTCGCGGGCACCGCCTTTCTACAGTGCCCGCTAACGCTCGATTATTCGGCGTTTTTGGAGAGCCTTCGCTCTGTCGAGGTCGGTATAATTCCTAAGGGGGGAACATCTTTGAGTCAAGCCCTCGACGTAGGCAAATCAGCATTTGAGTATCATACCAGTCCCAACAAGGTGTTAATAATTATCACGGATGGTGAGGACCACGACGGAGAAGTTGAGCGTGCCAGCCAACGAGCTGCGGCGGCTGGTATTACGGTGTATGCCGTGGGGGTGGGAACGCAAGAAGGCGAAATTATTTCAGTGGAAACAGCGATTGGGAAAACATATTTGAAGGATCGAGAAGGACGGGTAGTCAAATCGCGACTTGGGACGGAGACCCTCCAAAATTTAGCATTGACAACTGGAGGAGCCTACGTGTACGACACGGGCCCTACGCTGGGCCTCGAACAGGCCTATGATAGGTATGTTAGCGGACTTGATAAAAGCGATCTGCGTACGACGGTGGAGCGTCGCGACGCGGATCGCTTTCAATATCCACTTGCAATAGCAGTTTTGTTCTTCGTGCTAGAATGGTTCGTAGGACGCCGCGCTTCTCGGACCGAGGTTGTTTGAAGTAGTGCAATGTAGTGTTAGATGGCTAGTGAAAGACGGTGATTATGAAATGAATCTGCTTCGACGCACGATGGCGACAATTAGTTGTCTCTTTTTCTTTGTGGCTACAGATGTTCCGAGGGGTGTGGTGTCAGAGGGCAATCGGCTGTTCGCCGAAGGTTCGTTTCCGCAGGCCGTTAAGCGTTACGGTGAGGCATTGGTCGATTATCCGGACTCGCCGGTCCTCAACTTTAACATGGGAGCGGCTCACTACAAAACGAGGAATTACAAAGAGGCATTAGCGTCATTTTTGCGTGTGCCAAATCGAGACGAGGGAACAGAGCAAGATTTGAGCCGGCCTTCTCGGAACTCCTACAATATAGGAAACGCGCAGTATAAAATCGGAGAGGAGTTACAGAAAAACAACCCCAGCGCCGCTCGGAAAGCATTTGCCAACGCGGCTACTGCTTATCGCCGAGCCATTACGATGGATCCTGACGATCAAGATGCGAAATTCAATTATGAGTTCGTCATGAGGAAAATCGAGGAGCTGCAGGGGCAGCAGGACCAACAGGGGCAGCAGGGCCAACAGGGGCAGCAGGACCAACAGGGGCAGCAGGACCAACAGGGGGGCCGTGCCCACACCGGTTCTCCAGTTGAGCAAGATGGGGATAAACCTCTGTCCGAGAATGAAGCCCGCGCGATTATCGAAAGCGCACGGAATGAGGAACTTAGCCATAGGGAGTTTGCGAACCAACGCCCGCGGGGAGGGGATGGCGTTGTGCTCAAGGATTGGTAGGCACTTTAGATGAAACGGTTGATTTTGGCATGTGTGAGCGCGTGGTTGTTATTCTGCTGGAATGTCTCCAATACGTCGGCCGCGCAATTAACAGTCCAGGCCTGGGTGCGGCCAGAGCGTGCCATCCTTGGAGAACAATTAACTCTTACTATTGAGACTGTTGGCGCTCAGAGAGTGGCTGCACCGAATGTTGCAGTGGACGGATTCGGGGTCCGACACATCGGGCCGACCACTCAGATATCTGTTGTCAACGGCAAAGTTAGATCTACGGTTAAACACCGGTATTCACTCACCGCGAACCAGACTGGGGAATTCAATCTAGGCCCTTTTGAGGTGAATCATAACGGTGAGAGATATCGTACTGAGGCGGTTGCAGTGTCCATTCTTACCCCAGAAAAGGGTTTGGGGAAACGAAGGGCTTCTCCGAACTCGGGCCTTACAAAGGGACAGGATATCGCTACCGAGGAAACGGTGTTTCTCCGCATTTCGGGACCAGAGAAAGCAGTCTACAAAAATCAGAGGTTCTCCATAGATGTGACATTGTACGTGACGGCTACCCGGATATCGGATGTGGAATATCCGATAGTTCTTCAGGACGGATTTTTAATGGGGTCGTTTGCGAAACCGCTGCAGGACGAGCAGATTCTCAATGGAAAACGGTACACCAGTTTTACTTTTAGGACCGACGTTACCCCGCTTCGGCCTGGCCAATTAGAAATCGGACCGGCGGTCTTGACCCTCAATGTTCTGACCCGGAAACGGAACAATTCTCGGTTCAGTGACCCATTTTTCGGAGGATTTTTTCAGAACGATTTTTTCTCCGGTCTTTCTTCAGAGCGAAAACAAAGAAAGCTGCGCTCAGAGCCTTTGTCCTTGAACGTGCTTCCCCTACCCGAAGAGGGTAAGCCAGCCGGTTTTTCGGGTGCCGTGGGTTCCTTCGCCTTGGATGTGCACGCATCCCCCTTGGAACTGTCCGTTGGTGATCCGGTGACCGTTACGATGCGCATACACGGAGCGGGCAATCTGGCGGCCGCTAACTGGTCTGGTTTTTCGGAATCTACCGGGTTTCGTACGTACAAACCGATTGCGGGCAAAGCTACCAGGGAAGATAAGCAGTTCGAACAAGTGTTGATTCCGCAGAATACGTCCAGCAACGTTGTGCCGGCCGTCAGGTTTAGTTACTTCGATCCAGAGGTGCGCGGATATAAGACACTCAAAAGCAAACTTATTCCACTAACAATACATCCTTCTGACACGGCCGGAAGAGGTACGATTTTCTGGACCAAAGAGGATACTGAGCAAAGCGTGCTTCCCGAAGAGATATTGGGCGACGACATAATTTATATAAAAAGCGAGATAGGTTGGGTCAGCGAATCCACGGCGCCATGGTACGGCGGTGTCGGCTTTGTTCTCTACCAAACCCTGCCGTTGTTCTTCTTTGTTGGTGCCTGGTGGTATGATAGGCGCCGGAAAATATGGAGAGAGGACGGTAGCTTTGCACGTTTTGCATCGGCGGGGAAAGAGGCGAGGATTAGCTTGGCGGATGCCGACAAACAATTGTTGGCAGAAGTTGATCAGGTGCTGTACACAAGACTTGCGCACACCCTGCAGGAGTATTTGTCGGCTAAGTTCGGATTGGAGTCCGATGGTTTCGTACCCGACAAGCTTGACCACGTTGGGTTGTCAGAGGGACGCGTAGAACAGATACGACTTGTTTGGGAGAGATGCGAGCGATTCAGATTCGGCAGAGCTTCAGCAGAAACGATGCGAGCCCAGGGTCGCGAGACTGTGTCGATAATTACCGAAATTGTCGACTACTTTGAGCGGGAGCACCGGCAATACAAAAGCCGAACTGTTCGAAAATCCATGGTCGCGGGCGCTGTGCTCAGCCTCATATGCGCTGGCGCGTTCGTCGGTGTTGTCGTGGCAGAGGCGGTTCCGGCGGTAGAAACTACGTACTTGAAGGGCAACGAGCTGTACGCCCAACGCGACTATGGAGGTGCGATAAAGGAGTACCACGCCATTCTGGCTACCGGCACTGTTTCGGGAAACATCTATTTTAATCTCGGTAACGCGTATTTCAAACAGGGTGACCTGGGCCAAGCAATCGTAAATTATGAAAGGGCTAGCTGGTTTTCCCCATCAGATCGGGATTTAGTAGCTAATTTGGAGTACGTCCGTTCGCTCGCGGGCTCCCGGTCGTGTAACGCAGCTTCCTGGTGGCAAGTAATGTTTCCTCTCGCTCAGTTGTTTCCGACACGGGTGCTTTTGTGGCTCGCGAGCGGCCTTTACACACTTCTTCTCGCCCTGTGTGGAATTTACTATCTTTTACCTCACCGGCCGGCTGGGCTGTTCCGCGCAAGCGTCTGTGCTGTACTGGCCCTACTCATGGTGGGGGCGTCTTTAGTCGAGCAATTGTGGGTCGAAGAATTTCAACGGTACGCTGTTGTGGTAGCAGGTCCGGGAGGGGCCATCCGCTACGAGCCAACAAACGATGGAACTGTCCATTTCCCCGTCGTGCAATGGGATATGCTAAAAGTTTCGGATCGCCAAGCAGGCTGGTCCCAAGTCTCAAGATGCGATGGCAAGCGGGGGTGGATTGAAACTTCAG
>CAYWPF010000018.1:0-19906 GCA_964460065.1 uncultured Enterobacteriaceae bacterium | reverse complement strand
TCTATTGGCCTCGAATTTCTGGTAAGGCGGCTTTTGTCGGTGTCATCAGCGGGACATTAGTAATTCTCGGAATGACGGTAGTTGGTCGCGAGAGTCTCTGGCTGTTCGGGCCAGGCCTTGTCGGTTTTTTGGCTAACGCTGCAGCGTCGATTGTTGTGTCTTTTGTTGGCAACCAATCTTCTATGGAACGTAAGCGGATTGAAGATCGATTCTTTTCTATTTTTCTGTCGCAGGGATCCAAAAAAGGCGACGGTAAACAATGGTGAGGACCTGTTTCCTAGCCGAGGAGTCGGTGGCGGCAGGAGTGAGACACGCAAAATGTTGACGATTGAATTTGGATTACAGTTTTTTCCGAATGTGACCCCCGACCAAAAGACTGGCGAGTCTTATTGGTCCGAGGCGCTAGAATTGTGCACTTTGGCAGAGAAGTTGGGCTTTACCTCGGTTCGCACGGTAGAACACTATTTCCATTCCTACGGTGGATATAGCCCCAATCCACTAGTATTCCTGACCGCCGCCTCGATGGTGACCCAAAAAATGCGATTAATAACGGGCGCGTTACTGCCTGCTTTCAATCATCCCCTCAAACTTGCAGGGGAAATTGGAATGCTGGACGCGATTTCTCATGGCCGTTTAGAGGTAGGTTTCGCGCGGGCATTTTTACCGCATGAATTTGCGCGTTTTAATGTAAACCCAGACGAAAGTAATCAACGCTTTGAAGAAGGGGTCGAGCTCGTCCGACGTTTGTTAGAGGAGGAGCACGTGTCAACAAAGGGACGGTTTCACCAGTTCGAAGACGTAACATCGCTGCCCCGGCCGACGCAAAACCCACGTCCACCGTTCTGGATCGCGGCCCTGGCAACGCCTAGTAGCTTTGAACGTGCAGGGCGGCTTGGCTACGACGTTATGGCTATTCCATTGGCGGGAGGTCAGATGGCTGAGCTAATCGGGGCCTACCGAGAAGCGCGGGCGAGAGCCGGGCATAGGGGGCCCGGTCGTGTTATGCTAGCCTTCCACATGTTGTGTGCAGAAAGCGAAGAGGCGGCGGTAGCTCGCGCGCGGGTGCCCCTTAATGCATATCTAGAGGCTCTGGTGGATGCTGCATGCGGCTGGATTACCGGGCCGACGTCTAGCGATTATCCTCAATATGATGCGATAGTGCGGGCATTGTCTCGTGAAACGTTTGAGACACAGCGGGCAAAAGGCGCGGCCTGGGTTGGTACCCCAGATTTCATCGCTCAGCAAATTTTTGAGTATCACAGGCAGGTTGGAGGTTTCGACATCGCGTCGTTACAGGTGAATTTTAACGTGCTGAGCCTAGCCGTCGCGATTTCGTCCATGCGGCTATTCGCCTCTGCTGTCATGCCCCGCTTTCGGCAAAGATAAATGAACTAGCAGAAGCGGGGGAGTCGGTCTTGCCTTTGAGCACAAATTCCCACATGGTGAGGACCGCTTGCCCGGTCCCGGGCAGCCTAAAACTGCGAATGTAGGAGAAACACATTATATGGCCAAAGAAGACAATCGTTTCGCAATTATTACGGACCAAGCCCTCGATTCTTTGCGGAGGCTTATCAGAGTGCCGATCGAGGATACACTAGAACCGTGGTGTTACGAGGCCACACGCGACAATATTCGGCATTACGCCCATGGAATAGGCGACGATAACCCCTTGTGGTGTAATCCTGAATACGCAGCGAAGGCTAGACACGGATCGATAACGGCTCCGCCATCTTTTGTCTTCCCTTTGAACAGGGTTCTCAGCGGGTATGTGGGAGGGCTTCCGGGTATACATGCGATGTGGG
This sequence comes from uncultured Enterobacteriaceae bacterium, assembly GCA_964460065.1. Taxonomy (GTDB): domain Bacteria; phylum Desulfobacterota; class Binatia; order Bin18; family Bin18; genus Bin18. The sequence goes on along the minus strand of CAYWPF010000018.1, from coordinate 18,104 downwards.
CGGGCGCCGACTTGATCTGGCACCAGCCCATGTTTCGAAATGATGCATTTCAAAGCAAGGCGTATTTGAAAGACCTCGTGGAACACGAGACGAAATTTGCTGGTCGGGCTATCCAGCAAATATATCACGTGGACTACTACAATCAAAACAATGAGCTCGTCGTTGAAGGAGACAGCTGGTGTTTTCGTACGGAGAGAGATACGGCAAGAGAACACGGTACCAAATATGAGGAGGCACGCACGAAGGAAAAGGTCAGCTACTCGCGCGAACAGATCCAAGAAATATACGACCAGTATTCGGAAGAGGAGGTGCGTGGCAGCAGACCGCGCTACATTGAAGATGTGGCCGTCGGTGAGAAACTGCCCTGCATGGTGAAGGGTCCAATGACAGTGACCGGGTTTATTGCCTACGCGCAGGGGTGGGCCGGCTTGTATATACGCGCCAACCGGCTGGCCTGGAAGCAACTGCAAAAACACCCGGGCCTTGGTATACCGGACCGCTTTGGCATACCGGACGTGCCCGAGCGCGTGCATTGGGATAGCGAGCTGGCGCAGCGGGTTGGAACGCCGGAGGCGTACGACTACGGGCCTGAGCGGACGTCCTGGATGACGCACCATTTAACAGATTGGATGGGCGACGACGGTTTTTTGCGCAAGAGTTCGGTGAAGATCCGCCGCCACAATCCCGTCGGCGATACGTTGTTTATAAACGGGGAAGTGTTGAGGGTCTTCACCGAAGGTGATCGTCATTGCGTAGAAATACAGCAGAATGCGAAAAACCAAGATAATGAGCTATCGGTCATAGCTACCGGCGTCGTGGAGCTACCGGCTCGGGATCCAAAACCTCGGGCCTGAGCCTGTTAGAGGATCGAATGTTCTTCGCTGACAACTGTGAAGGCAGAATCGGAGTCAACGAACGTTTTCCCGTCCGGTTGAGCGACGTCTTTGAATGCCGGTGAATCCAACGCGAAATAGAGGTCGCCCATGGTGTCAAATGTCAGCTCGGCGACTCCATCGTACGGGGGTTCCCCGTTGTCGTACATTGACGCTGTCGCGTGGCACTGCGTGTACTCGCGCAGGCCGGGTAAGGCTAAAGCCATCGGGCCGTGGGTGTCTTTCCAGTACGAAAAGAAATCATCACGGCTCATGCTGGCCTTTCGTTTGATAAACGACAATCTTTTTACCATCGTTTCTGGTCTATTGATTTGTCCCGCCCTAAGCAACACATGGTCTTTGGCCACTACTCGTACCACTTCCTTAAGGTTGGCGAAGTTAGGTTCATCGGCATAGGCGCCGCGTCGGTATTCCGGGCTCGAGAACGCGTCTGCGATTGCTTCTTCGTTTTTCATCCATATTTCCACGACACCGTCGTAAGCTGGGGCCTTGCTTGCAATGATTGGTGCATGGTTCTGCGTGTAGCGCAACAAGCCGGGGAGCTTTTGGGCGAGCGGCGCGTGAACTTCGCGCCAGTGGTGCGAAAACTCAGCACGGCTGAGTCCGTTCTTGCGTTTGATTGCGAGAAGGAGGTGGATCATGTTGTGTTTTCCTTTGTTATGGGCTCGACCAAGCAGGAACGATAATATCCGACCGGCGACGAGCGCTGATTTGATTTTCTAAAATTCATTACGGACTTTTCTCAAAGACACCTGACTCCACATTCCTAATAAACTGCACGAGAGAATGGAAATAGGCCTCCTGGTCGTCGTACATCGCGCAATGGCTCCCATTAGGGCAGATGTACGAGGTCGCATTTGGCATAAGTTCGCCCATGCGTTCGATTTCTTTTGCTCGCATAGTATCGTGGCGCGCCCCCAAGACCAGGGTCGCACATCGGATTCGGTAAAGGTCTTTCCACCGATCCCAGTTCTTGAAGGTGCCGTTGACCACAAACTCGTTGGGGCCTTGTAGCGTGTGATAGACGGGCGTCGCAAGATTTTTGAACATACGGAGGAGCGGTTCCGGCCAGGGTTTAAGGCGGCACAAGTGCTTGTCGTAAATGTGATCAAATAACGCTTGTTCGTATTCCGGTGCATCGAACTCCGCTGTAGCTTCGTACTTATCCAGAACTTGGATGACACTTTTCGGCTGCAAGGCGCGAAGTTCGTTGAGATAGGAGACGTAATGAGGGATGCTCGCTGTCATGTTTGATATGATGAGACCTTTTAGGTGTTTTTGATGGACGAGTGCATATTCGATTCCAAGAAGCCCTCCCCAAGAATGGCCGTACAAGTAGAAGTTGTCTAGGCCGAGTGCGAGTCGGACCTGTTCTACTTCTTGCCGGAAACGGTCAATAGTCCACAATGCGGGGTCTGTGGGCTGATCCGAATACGCAGAACCGAGCTGATCGTAATAGATAAGTTGAATATCATGCTGAGGAAGGAAATCTTCGAAACATTCGAAGTACTCGTGGGTGCAGCCCGGACCTCCGTGTAAGGTCAGTAGTGGGATTGTTCCCGAGCCCACGCGCTTTGTCCAAACTTTATATCCTCCATCGATAGGGATCATTTCGACGCCGCCAGTCTTAATTATTTGCATTCAATTCGCCTTGAATGTTAGTTTTTGCGTTGTTGGTATGAGATTTAACGGCCGCGGCGTTACTATAACCTACTGGTTTCATACCGGAGGAACGCCGGCAAGAGGTGCGAGACGAAGTATGGGATGGTCGGGCATTCCGGCGGACGGCCTTGGGTTAATAAAAACTTGATTGCGAGACACTGGTGTAAAGATGGAGTCAGCAATACTTATTTGAGAAAGAATAGCGTAATGCGGCATAGTGGCCTATGAAGAATACTGCCCGTCAGAGAGCCATTTTGTGGAGCGAAATTGTTTGGTCACTGGGATGCGGGCGACGTGACTACATACCTATGGCCGTACAGAACGGGCGTTGAACGGTCGGATAGAACAAAAAAATATGTCAATAACGGCGCGGTAATATATGGGCCTTGCTCTACTATGACCGACCCGGGTTGACTCGGGTCCGTGCCAGTCGGAAACTGTCACTAGAAATTTACTTGAGACAAGAAATTAGTGGACACCAGAGGCGTCTGCTGGAATATGAGAATTTTTTAATCTGAACCTAATCCTTTTCTCATATACATTTGCTATAGAAAACGTCCAAGAGAATAGAATCTCTCTCAACGAGGAGGAGGAGTATGCAGTCGAGAACGAAAACTGACATCTTTCTGAGCGCGGTCGCGCGAGGGTTCACGGCAATAGCGTTAAGCGCAATTGTCCTACCCGTTACTGGACATACGGCGTCAGAAAAGGCGAACAAACCAGCAGGCATCTCGCGAACGGGGTCTGTGTTACCGTCGTTCGCTGAATTGGCGGACCAGGTTTCACCAGCCGTCGTACATGTGCGTGTGGTCGGCGCCGAACGGGCGTTGAACCAGGGCCGTGGATTTGGTGGTCCGAGGAATCCGTTCGGTCCACAATTTCCGATGCCACCGGGTTTCCGTGGTCCCCAGCCCCCCCAGAGTCGACCTCGTCGCAGTTCTGGCTCTGGGTTTATTATACGTGCAGACGGGCTGATAATCACCAATAACCATGTGGTTGAGGGTGCGAACGAAATCTTAGTGAATCTATCAGACGAGCGCGAATATAAGGCCAAAGTCCTAGGTCGCGACCCCAAAACTGATTTGGCCGTACTGAAAGTAGAATCGAAAGACTCTCTGCCGGTCGCAATCTTAGGGGACTCCAAAAATTTACGCGTCGGGGACTGGGTGATGGCAATAGGAAATCCCTTTGGCCTGAGTAACACAGTGACGGCCGGAATTGTGAGCGCCAAGGGACGCACGATCGGTGCGGGGCCATATGACGATTTTATTCAAACAGATGCTTCGATTAACCCGGGGAATTCGGGGGGCCCACTATTTAACGAACGGGGACAGGTTGTAGGTATTAATACCGCTATTTTTGGCAGCGGTGGCGGCAATATCGGTATAGGCTTTGCCATCCCGATAAATCTCGCAAAACAACTATTGCCAGACTTAGAAATGAAAGGTCATGTTACGAGGGGCTGGCTCGGCGTAACGATTCAGAAGGTAACGCAGGAGCTGGCCGATTCGTTGGGATTAGACGACGCTGCGGGGGCGCTGGTGGCTGATGTAAATAAAGGTAGCCCCGCGGAGAAAGGGGGGATCAGACGCGGCGATGTGATTGTCGGTTATGACGGGCAAAAGGTGAAGGAGAACGCCGACCTTCCAATGATGGTGGCTAATACGAAGGTTGGAAGCAAGGTGCCTGTTGATATTATCCGTGGAAACGATGCTCGGACGCTGACCATTGAAATAGCCGAGCTTGCAGAACCGACGCTCGCACAAGTTCCCGGTGAAAGTAAACGTGGCAAGTGGGGCATGTCGTTGCGTGATCTGAGCCCTGAAGAACGAGGAAAAATGAACCTTGAGGATGGAGAGGGTGTAATGGTCGCGGGCGTTCGACCCGATGGGCCGGCCGCGGACGCCGGAATAAGAGAAGGAGATGTTATACTAGAGGTTAATCGTAACCGCGTTCCAAATGTGGAAACCGTTAAGAAGGAACTGAGCAACGTTAAGGATGACAAGCCGCTCTTGTTACTGGTCAGACGGGCTAACGGGATGAATCAATACGCGTCATTGACGGCAGAGAGATGAGTTGGGCACGGAGGTCGATGTGTCGAGTTGGATTTGGAGTTGTTTTCGGTGAGGGTACCCCTGCCACAACTGCACGGTGTTTGGCGTGGTTGCCTAAGAGTATAAATGGATAAGGATTGTCGAGCCCTCATGGGAAGACTGAAGAAAAAGATTGCGGTAGTGACGGGCGCTGGGAGAGGTATCGGCCGGGAGATCGCGCTCAGGCTCGCCTCTGAAGGGGCAACGATCATCGTTGTGGATGTTGCATCGGAAAGGGAGGAAAAGGTCCAAACGATCTTGTCGGCGGGCGGGGAAGCGTGCGCCGAGAACGGCGACGTTTCGCAGAACGATCAGGTTTCGAAAATGATTTCTTCCACGGTCGAGCTCTACGGAGGGGTAGACATTTTGGTCAACAATGCGGCAGTAGAAATTAATGGGCCGCTTGAGGAAACGACGGAGGAGGATTGGGATCGCGTTTTTGCGGTCAATGTGAAGGGTATTTTTCTCACCTGCAAGTACGCTCTACGCATTATGAAAAATCAAGAGCAGGGCTGTATCATTAATATAGGATCGGCAGTTGCCGTCAAAGGATTTCCTCAATTTGCGGCTTATTCCGGGTCCAAAGGAGCGGTTCTTCAAATCACCCGGTCTTTGGCGCTGGAAGTACGTGACCAAGGGATTCGAGTGAACTGCGTGTGCCCAGGAATGACAGACACTGCAATGGGACGACGCGCACTGGCGGGTTATGGTGAAGGAGAAGAGACTGTTATCAGGCAGACGCAGATGAGATGGGGTACGCCAAATGACGTGGCAGGCGTGGTAGTATTTTTAGCGCTAGATGAATCAGGGTTTATTATGGGTCAGCCAATCCATGTGGGTGGCGGGTTAACTACGTGAGTAAGGAGCTATAGAATGTTAAAGATGAAACGTCTCAGGATGGCCAGTATCTTTTTGATGTTGGGTGGTATCTTCTTTTTGTCCTCTAGCGCGTCCGGTGATCACCATGGGGCAGAAAGCGAAGGCTCCGCCGTTGGGATAGCCTTGCAGGCTGTCATCGACGGGACACACCGGTCCGACGAGAACCGAGCGCGTGACGAGGATCGCCATCCTGGCGAGACCTTAAGCTGGTTGGGTCTCAAGTCCGACATGACGGTTGTAGAGATATCCCCTGGACGTGGGTGGTACACGGAGATTATAGGTCCGTATCTGAAAGACAAGGGGAAATTATACCTCGCAGGACCTGATCTCGAATCTGAAAGAGATTATGCAAAGACCCAGATAAAACTGATGGACGAGAGACTCAGCCAGAAAGATATTTATGGAGCAGCGACGGTAACAGAACTTGCTCCCCCGGCAAAAATCAATATCGCGCCGGAGGGTACGGCGGACATGGTCCTCACGTTTCGCAACACACACAATTGGATGCGAGCCGGCACGAGCGATCTGGTCTATGCGGCCATGTTTAAAGCGCTAAAGCCAGGTGGGGTTCTTGGAGTAGTACAGCATCGGGCGGATCCGGATTCGGCAAAAGATTCTAAAGCTTCCAGTGGATACGTACACGAGTCGACTGTGATTGCTATGGCGGAGCAGGCAGGATTCAAACTAGTTGCCCAGAGCCAGATAAATGCCAATTCTAAGGATACGAAAGACTATTCTGGTGGCGTATGGTCGTTACCGCCCGTTCTTGGACAGGGTGATGAAGAAAAGGAAAAGTACTTGGCCATAGGTGAGAGTGACCGCATGACGTTGAAATTTAAAAAGCCCGTAGAGTAGCGGAATTCTCGTCGTGGTATGGACTGTGTTGGGAAAAAACGTGTGCCGGTTCTGGATCATTCGTGGGTGAGGTTCAGAACAGCTCTAACGATGCTAGCGTATCCGGTACACCGGCATAGGTTCCCAGCGATTCCCCGACGAATATCGTGTTGAGATGGGCGCGGGTTCTCTTTGAGGAGTTGTCTAACGGAAAGCACCATTCCGGGGGTGCAGAACCCGCATTGTAAAGCGTGATGTTTGACAAAGGCCTGCTGGATAGATGAAAGGTCACCCCCGACTCCGTCCGCCGAATTAATTCCCTCGATCGTTACGACGTGGGACCCGGACACATCGGCGGCCAGGAGAGTGCAGGATTTTACCGTAAAGCCATCGAGGTCCACGGTGCAAGCACCACAATTTCCGGTGGTACAGCCCACGTGCGTGCCCGTCAGGCCAAGTTCATCCCTTAGAAAATCTACGAGCAGTGAGCGGGTGTCAATCATTGCGTCGACAGTGTTACCGTTCACCTTGAGTGTAATTTGGCATTCCAATTGTTTTATCTCCTTGAAGTTCTTTCCAGTGCCTTTTGCAGGGCACGCCGTGTAAACACGCGAACCATGCTGCGTTTGTATTCTTTGTTCGCGTGTAATTCCTCGAGCGGTTCCAAAGCAGCCTCGTACGCGACGTCACACACCGCGTCCAGAAAATCTGAATCGATCGGTGCGTTTATCATTGTCGTTTCTAAATTACGCAGGCGTATTGGGCATGGACCGCCTCCACAGATGGCGATACGAACCGATTGGCATGTGCCGTCTGGTTGAAGGCGCAAACGGGCCGCAACGCCGACTATCGCGAAGCCACCTTCGATTCGGGCGAACTTGAGGTATGCAGAGCCCGACTGTGGCGGGATGGCGGGTACTCGTATTTCCCGTAATATATCGGTAGGCCCTAAAGACGTGGTCATATAGTCTAGGAAAAACTCGTCCGCGTTGCATGTGCGTTCTCCCGTGGGTCCCAGAATACGAAATGTAGCATCGGAGAGCAGGAGCACGGCTGGATAATCGGCTGCCGGGTCGAAGTGGCTAATCGCACCGCCTAGAGTTCCGCGATTACGGACTTGTACGTCTCCGATGCCTCCAGCTGTTTCGGATAAAATAGGACAGTCAGCCCTAAGGGTGTTTGATTGAAACAATTCTCTATGGCTTGCGCACGTACCGATGCAGATCGTGTTCGAGTCTTTCCGAATGTAGGAAAGGTCAGGAATGTGGTTAAGGCTCACGATGTGTGCGGGATGCACCAGGGCAAGGTTCATAGCAGGTAACATTGATTGCCCGCCCGCTAAAATCTTTGCTTCTTCCCCTCTTTGTTCGCTTTTCAATAACGTTTGGATCGCCTCCTCTAACGATCGTGGCGCATGAAATTGGAACGGCGTCCGAATCATCTCGCGTGCTTGCCTTCATTTTCGATGCGCGCGTCCCGGATAAGTCGCCACACACGTTCAGGCGTTAGGGGAGTGTTCCGTACTTTAACTGCGAAGGGTTGCAATGCATCTTCGACGGCACTCACGATGGTCCCAAAAGGGCTCGAGACCCCCGACTCGCCGGCCCCTTTCGTCCCGAGAGGAGTGAATGGACTGGGCACGACCTGATGGTGGATTTCAACTTCCGGCACTTCGATCGCGGTCGGCATTGTATAATCCATCAGTGTTCCCGTTTGGAGCTGACCATTTTCATCGTAGCTGAGCTCTTCGTACATGAGACCGCCTAACCCTTGCGCAACGGCTCCTTGGAACTGACCTTCCACGAGGGTGGGATTAACAATGGTTCCGCAATCGTGGACGGCGACGTAACGAACGAGCGTGATGACCCCGGTTTCGATGTCGACTTCGACGACGGCAAGGCAGGCCGCATACGGATACGCCGGGTACGTGTTTATTCGACCTTTGTCGTCAGGGATATGACGGATATTCCCCATGCGAAAATACCGGGTCGATTCTAATCCAGGCTCCATATCGAAGGCGTGGTGGTCGAATGTCCGTTTGTGTATGTGCTGTGCCACATCAGCGACCAGCAGCTTCCGTGAGACGTCGTCTTTTACGCGGATAAGCCCCTTCTCGCACTCTAGGCTGTTGGGGTCTGTTTCCAGCATGCTCGCGGCCACCCTGAGGATCTTAAAGTGTACCTCTCGAGCAGCGGTAAGTGCGGCAGACCCCCCCATGAATAAGCTTCGAGAACTCCAGTTTCCTAGACCAAACGGGCATGAGTCAGTGTCGCCCTGCACGATGCGAACCGTTTCCAGCGCGACACCTAATTCGTCTGCTACGATCTGGGCTATGCCAGTTTCGTTTCCAGAGCCAGGCGATGTTACGCCCGTCAAAACCGTCACTTTGCCGGTCGGGCTCATTCGTACGGTGGCGCCTTCATATCCGCCAATGAAAGAGTCCGGGATGCACCCCCCCTCTGGAGTGAGTTCGAACCCGATCCCCTGCCCAATGTGTCGTCCTTCGCGTAAAGCTTGATTTTGTTCTTCTTGGAAAGAATGATAGCCGCCCTTATCTAATACATCGCGAAGGGCACGCGAGTAATCGCCGCTGTCGAGGGTAGCGCCAGAAATCTGTACGTAGGGAAACGCATTCTCGGGAACGAAATTTATGAAGCGTGCGTGGGCCCGGTCGATTCCTCGGGCGTCTGCCACATTGTCCATTACGCGGTCCATTAGAAAATTAGCCGCTTCTTTGCCGAACCCGCGGTAGGCGTTCCACGGGCATTTATTGGTTACGACGACAGAAAGGTCGACCTCGCAATTTTCAATTTTGTAAGGGCCTGGTATCGCAAAGGCTGCAACGTAAGACATTCCCCATCCAGCGATTGCTGCGAGCGCCCCGACGTCCCCGATGAGACGAACTTTGAGGCCAAGGATTACGCCGTCTGAATTAAAAGCAACGGAATAGTTGAGCTTCTGTTCGCGTGCATGACCGCCTGCCATTAGGTGTTCAGTACGCTCCTCTACCCACTTAACTGGCTTCCCCGTTTTTATAGCCAATAGACAGACGAGCGGGTCTTCTTGGTATGTTGGTATTTTAACTCCAAATGCTCCTCCCACTTGAGGCTGTACGACCCGAATGTCGTTTTCATCCATGGTAAGGGTTTCTGCGAGGGTGGTACGCAGGGGGTGCGGTGCTTGCGTTGAAACCCAAAGGGTGAGGGCTTCCGATCGTTGGTCGTGGACGGCAAGGGACGCCCGCGGTTCGATTGGTACGGCAGAGTGACGATGCAGAGTGAGCGTGTCCTGAAGCGTGTGATCCGACTGAGCGAAGGCCTGATCGACATCCCCCCCGGCGAACCGAACGTGCATCAGTTCGTTTGTTTTCCATTCGGGGTATAGTAGGGGCGAGTCGGATTTTAGCGCGGCTTCGGCGTTGGTTATTACTGGTAATTCCTCATAATCAATCTCGACCAGGCCAGCGGCCTCGAATGCAATGCTCCGGCTTTCCGCCACGACCGCGACTACCGGCTCACCCACGTACCGGACGCGGTCGGTGGCCAGGCAATAAATTTTAGCGGTTTTGCCACCGAATGAGGCGGGGTCTAGCGTGTGAGGAATGGGCTTGGTCCACTTAACGATGTCTGTTCCCGTGACTACAATACGAACTCCCGGCAAGCCCAAAGCGGTAGCTGTCCGCACCCTTATGATGACGGCATGAGCGTAGGGGCTCCGGACAACGGCCAGGTGTCCCATATCAGGGACGTTGTGATCTGCGGTGTAAAGGCCGCGTCCGCTCACCAGTTTGCCATCCAGCAATCCGCTAATTGCACTACCGACGTACGCCATGCGTTATTGGTCCGTTCGCAATTTCTTTGAAATGATCGAGTCCATTATCCTTGCCGCTTGTCTTCGTCCGGTTGGGCCAAAATCCTACTAGCACGGCGAATGGCGTATTGCCAACGGAAAAGGAAGATATGAAAGCAATCTTAGAAAGCTAGCGCCAAACGAATAGGTAAGAGGACAGTGCCGGATCAAGATGCAAGGTGGATCAAAAAGGAGGACGAGCCAGAGCAGGCAGGCCTGCGTACCACGTTTGGTAACACCTTGCCACCGGGACTCTAGGAGAGGATCATGAATCCGTGTTAACGAATGAGGGAGGAGTACAAACATGAAATCAATCACTCAGATGTTTGAGATAGAGCTTCCGATTTTCGCGTTTACGCACTGCCGCGACGTCGTCGTTGCGGTCAGCAAGGCAGGCGGGTTAGGGGTTCTTGGGGCCGCAATTCATACGGATGAGCGACTTGAAGTTGATTTGCGGTGGATTGAAGATCAATTAGGGGACATCCCGTATGGAGTCGATTTAATGATGCCGTCAAACTATGTTGGCGCGGAGAAAGGCGGGATGGACCACAAGGCGCTCGCCGATCATATCCCTGACGGCCACAGGTCTTTCGTCCGGAAGATTTTAGAAGATGCTGGTGTCCCGCCGCTACCCGAACAAATGTCCAGGTCGAAGAAAGAGAGAGGGCTCCGCTATTCTCAGAAACAAGCCCGAGGTATCGTGCAAATAGCGTTGGACCATAAGGCCAGTTTCCTGGTTAGTGCGCTTGGGACGCCGCCGGATTGGGTGGTGCAAGCGGCGCATGAACGCGGCAGGTACGTTGGGGCACTCGCGGGAAAAAGGAAGCACGCTGAACGACACAAAGACGCTGGTGTAGATGTAGTGATTGCGCAATCCTATGAAGCGGGAGGTCACACGGGCGAGATAGGTGGAATGGTCTTGATACCCGAAATAGTTGATGCTGTTTCACCGTTACCCGTACTTGGCGCGGGCGGAATAAGTAATGGCAGGCATATGGCAGCTGCACTTGCGCTGGGCGCACAGGGGGTCTGGTGCGGGTCTGTCTGGCTCACCACTGCCGAGTCTGAATTAGACAGGATGGCCAAAGAAAAGCTGTTGGGAGCGGATACGGATGATACGGTACGGACTAGGTCCATGACAGGTAAGCACGCACGCTTTCTCCGGTCGAAATGGACAGAGGAGTGGGACCGGCCCGATACGCCTGACCCGCTCAAAACTCCGCTCCAGAGTGTCCTCAATTACAACTCGCTGCGAAGAATAGACCGGGCACTGAAGGCGCCGGGTGTGACACGGCATTCCGGTGCGTACGAACTATACTCGTACCCTGCCGGTCAGGGAGTCGGAGGGCAAAAGAGTGTTCGAAGCGCCCGCGAAGTGGTTCGCGAAATGGCGGAGGGTTTTGTTGAAACCGTTGGGCGAATGACGGATGGGATGGACGGGTAGGGGCGGGATCGACGGCCGTTGATGTGGCCTAATACTTAGTCAATACCATTTCCGCAAATTCCTTGAGCATGGAACGATTTGTTTCGGTTGGGGGCAAAATGGTCAATTCCCTCAAACCCGACTTTTCTGCGTCTCGTATCCGTTCAATTACTTCGTCGGGTGTCCCAGCGAGCGTTGTCCCGCGAATAGCATTCGGGGTAACGAATCGACGCTCCGAGGGGACTAGGTAAGTGCTGTGGCCGTCGTGTATTTGCAGATATCGACGGTCAGGCGGCGTTTCCATTTCCTCTACATGGGAACAATAGTCTTCCCACACATCTGTGAAAGCAGGAGGGATAACGTCTTCGTTCTTGGTCAACTGGTACACCTCGTAGACGAAGTGCAGGGCAGTCGTGACCCAGGCGCCACAGGCATCGATTACCCGTTCTGAAGAGAGATTTTCTCCTGGTCGTAGAAGGACAACAGATGTCACAGCAGAGACGTGGAAAGGTTGAGGGAGGGCTCGGTTGCTTTTTGTTGCTCCTGCTTCGATCAATTCTATGTGAGAGCGTAATATGCTCGTGTCTTCGTATAACAACGTTGTGAGCCCATCTCCGTATTGTCCGGTGAGGCCGAGTGCGCGAGGCCCGTTCGCGGCTATGTAGATAGGGATAGGATCTTCGAGGTTGATAAAGCGCAGATCTTGATGAAGAAACTTTATAGTGCGTGTCGTTCCTTCATAGGTGTACTCCACCTCTTTTCCCTTTAAGAGGTCCGCAACAACGCGAAGATATTCGTCGAATAGTTTTATGCGCATTGGTCGCATGCCCATGACGCGCATAGCGGTATGACCTGTTCCGAGCCCCAGGAAAACGCGCCCGGGTGCAATTTGATTGATAGAAGCGATGGAGTGTGCGGTTACTGGCGCAATACGACTGCCCGGGATAGAAACGCCGCTGCCAATTTGAATTCTGGATGTGTGTTGTGCGGCCAGCGCTAGTGTAGCGTAGCAGTCGGACCAGATCATTTGGGAATCCGGTACCCACGCCCGGTCGTAGCCCAGCTCCTCGGCAGCTTTGACGAGTTTCCAATCGTCTATACGGGTCGGAAATATAACGCCGAATTCCATATATTCTCCTAGTGGTGCGTCCTCTCTAAATTACCTAGCGCGGGCGAAGGGTCGTGATGAAGGTGTTGTCTTTGTACGTACCCTTAACATAAGACGTTTGGTAAAAAACCGCTACACTTTGAAGGTATCGTTCCGTTGCCGATTCGGAAGAAAAGTTTCGAGAGCGTCGATGTGGCTGTCCCAAAACCGTTTGTATTTCTTTATCCATTCGTCCGCTGCGTTTAAGGCGCGGATATCTACAGAGAGGAAATGATTTCGGCCTTTGACCTCCCGAATCACCAATTTGGCCCGCTCCAGAACCCTTACGTGCTTTGATACTGCGTTTAGTGACATATCGAACGGAGCGGCGAGGTCCGTGACGCGAGCTTCCGATTGCATGAGGAGCATTAATATAGCCCGGCGAGTTGGATCAGCCAGGGCCGAGAATGTCTTGTCTAGAGCTTGCGCGTCGAAATCAGCCATAGCGAGAAAGGTTAGATGGTCTGGAAAGAAGGGTCAACGAGACATCCCTTTAGGTTAGGGGACCTGTGCGCAGGTAAAACATCTCTATTGGTCTACACGAGATAAGGAACAACGCCTGTTGTGGTGCGCCAATTGAGACCGACGGAAGGCCAATGCGGTGGGCCCCCTATGCTCATTGAAGACCGCTCGACCGGTGACTCAGTGTTGATAAGGGTCAGGAGTGTCCCGGTGTTTGGGTGAGGCTTTCGTGTTAGTAGCCCACTTTGCGAACAAGGTCCCTGTCTAGGTAACGGACACTAGTTTGACCACAGAGTGCTAAGTTTGTCTTGAGTTCCTCGCGGAGTAACTCGATAGTTCGGTGGACCCCCGATGCGCCGTTGGCAGCTAGACCCCACAACATCGTGCGTCCGAGAGCAACGAGATCGGCTCCTAGAGTTAGCGCTTTTATAATGTCAGTGCCGCGTCTGAATCCACCGTCAATAATAATCTGCGCCTTGCCCTGCGTAACAGAGACGATTTCAGACAAGGCGTCGATGGTCGCAACTGTTGAATCGAGTTGACGCCCCCCGTGGTTCGATATCCAAATTATTTCGATGCCCGCGTCGACTGCTATCTTTGCGTCCGCGGCCGTTAGGATGCCTTTAAGGCCAAGGGGAACGGAAAGGATGCTCTTGAGCCAGGCGACATCTTCCCAAGTTAGTCTTGTTTGGTAGTCGAACTCAGGAGGTTGATCGTTGGGTGTCAGTGTTCTCGCTGACTGCGGGTCGAACCGCATTTCAAGGTCCCGTTCCCGGCGGCTATAGGTTTGCACATCGACCGTGAGACAAATGGCATGATAGCCAGCGCCTTCTACCCGTGCCATCAAATCGCGGCACCAAGCGCGCGGCCCGCTCCAGTACAACTGATATATGAGTGGACCGAGCGCGGTCTGGGCGAGATCCTCAACGGACCAACCGGTCACTCCGCTCACGACGGCCAGGTTTCGACTTGGACTTGCTCCGCGGACCATTTCCAGGTCGCCCTCCGGATGGAAGAGCGCCAAACTCCCCATGGGAGCAATTGTAAATGGCGTGGGCAAAGTCAATCCCAAGAATTCAGTAGAGATGTCCACATGGCGCACGTCCGTAAGGACTCGCTGCTTGATAGCCCATTGCTCGAGAGCGGACCGATTGCGGCGTAGGGTATCTTCGGTTTCGGCGCCGCCGTTTGCGAAGGCCCATGGCCCGGGCGGGGTGAGAGTCTCTGCAGCTCGGTAAAGTTCGGGTAAGGTGCTAAAGCGATGCGACATGCGGTATCCCCTGCGATAAAGATAATTTTAGCTAGTTTTCTATCATACAGGCCGCGAGACTCCCAAGGTGGGCACTTGGATTTTTAAGATTAGGTTGAGTTCGTCGTCCGGCAGACTATCTCAGCATTCGAGGTATTTACTTTTCGAGAAGCGCAAGCCAGCCTACATGCTATGAAATCGACACCGCAAATTCCCGTGACTGACCCGGCCGCCGCGGCCGAATGGGTAGAATATTATTATGAACAAGGTTGGAGCGATGGGTTGCCCCTTGTCCCACCCACGGAAGATTCGGTGAGGGACGCGTTACAGGCGGCCAGTTTTTCTGGAAAAGAGATTATAGGTAGCATAGCGGAGCGCAATGTTGCTGTGCCGGCGGAAAAGGTTGCAATTAACGCGGTTATGGCGGGGTGTTTGCCTGCATACTTCCCTGTTGTTGTCGCTGCGGTACGTTGCCTGTGCAGGTCGGAGTTCCACTATCATAATCCTGCGACAAGTACCGGTGGTTCAGCTTTTGTCTTGGTCATCAACGGTCCTTTAGGGCCGTTGCTTGGCATTAACTCGGGCCATAACGCTTTCGGACCGGGTGTAAGAGCGAACGCAACTATAGGGCGTGCACTCCGATTGGTGATGCTAAATGTATTGAATACGAGGCCGGGGTTACTGGACAAGGCGACGTTAGGAACTCCCGGGAAATACACGTTTTGTTTCGCGGAAAATGAAGAAAACCATCCATGGGAACCGTTCCATGTCACGCGCGGGTTCGCGTCCGAAGAAAACACGGTTACTTTGTACGCATCAAATACGATTATGGGTGTTTATAACCAATTCGCTCGAACCCCTGAGGCGCTCCTGAACGAATTTGCGGACGCGCTTTGTAATTTGGCGTCGCCCAATATCTACGGATTTAATGAAAACATGGTGGTGCTGGCTGGGGAGCACGCTGAGATCATCAGACAGAGCGGTTGGAGCCGCCGACAGGTCCAAGAGTTCGTGATCGAGCGCGCTCACAGAAGCGTGGCAGACTTCAAAAGGGCCGGCAGGTTGCAAGGACCCATAGCACAGGGCGACAACGACAAGGCCCGTTTCGTTATAGGTGAACCTGCTGATTTGCTAATTATCTATGCTGGGGGTGCGGGGGGCAGCTGGTCCGCTTGCCTACCCGGTTGGGGGAAAAAGTGGACGCGTAGCGTCACAGAGCAGATTGGCGCCTGATGGTCTTCCCTTCTCGTCAATAGCATGCGACCCTCATGAAAACAAAAAGGGGGACGCGATGCGTAGAACCGTATTTGACCCAACCCTCCCGCTTCAACTTCAGGAGTTCCGATATGCGGTGAGGCCGGCCGATCTGAAAGGGTTGCGGGTCGGTATTGTGGAAAATACTAAGGCAAATTCGAA
Source organism: uncultured Enterobacteriaceae bacterium (assembly GCA_964460065.1). Classification (GTDB taxonomy): domain Bacteria; phylum Desulfobacterota; class Binatia; order Bin18; family Bin18; genus Bin18. The sequence continues at coordinate 2,197 of CAYWPF010000018.1, read as the reverse complement.
GGAGTTACTGTGCCAAGTGGCGTTGTCCATGCAAGAGCAGTTCGCGATGAAGTTGGTCCATATCGACCGGAAAAAATCATCCGGACATGCGGTGAGTACCGAAGCAATCGCTAGGTTGCACCGGGACGTCGATATTGTACTTGCTGGGGTTGGGGACTGAGGGTCGTGCAGTTCGAGCAGTGTGCTCGACGGGCCAAAATTGGAATTGGCGGGTGTCCCTACTGCTTCTGTAGTTACAAGCCCATTCGTCGATACGGGTAGGGCGATGGCCAAGGCCTGGGGCGTAGAGGAATACCGATTTCTCACGACGAATCACCCTATTGCAAATTTGACTGAAGAAAAGTTGCTCGAACAGGCGAGGGTGTTGGCGCTTCAAGTGGCAAGTTTCTTTGTCGAGGTGCCCAATGGCCCTTTGGATTGACAGGCTCGGGGAGGCTCTGTAAAAATACCGAACGTTCCAATTTCTGGCAAAGAACAGGAAGTTCGGCGATTCATATAGAGGGGGGTAAGGTGTTTCAGACATCGCGGTTGCCTTACGACGGAGCCATCGATGCCGATGGCCACATTAATGAACCAGCAGACCTTTGGGATCAGTATATAGATCCGGCGTACAGGGATCGGGCTATCCGCATACGAACCGGCGAGGATGGACTAGATTACCTGGAGTTGGACGGCCATCGGTCCAAATACTTCGACGCGGAAATTCTCTCGCGTGGGACGAGTATGGGCAGCACGCTCGAAGAGAGGACTGCCATTAAGCACAGTGGGTATACGAAGAATATCCCATTCGGAGGGAATAATCCCGAGCAGCGGATTTCCCTTCTAGATCAAGAAAACCTGACCAAGGCACTCATTTATCCAACGATTTGCCTCGAATGGGAGGTGGAAACAACGGATTTTGAGTTAGCGGATGCGTATACGCGAGCGTATAACCGGTGGGTTGTAGACTTTTGTTCGGACTCTAATGGGCGATTGGTCCCAATCGCCCATATATGCCTCACTACAGGAGAGGCCGCGGCGACGGAGTTGGAACGCGCCGTCACTGCCGGGGCTAAGGGCGCGTTTGTTTCGCCATATACCCTTTCGGACAAGGCCCACGCTCACAAGGATTACGACCCCTTTTGGGCAGCGGCCCAGGACCTCGGTGTGCCTGTAGGTATTCACCCAGTCGCGGAGCCACCCAATAGGCGCGTGTATCAGCGGTTCCGTGAAATGTACAAATGGGGGGAATGGTGGGTGGATATGTTGGGAGGACAAGGACCGCAACAAGCGTTCCTCGGCCTCTTTCAATATGGGCTATTCGACCGGTTCCCGCAGGTAAAGGTGGTCATGCTGGAGTCTGGAGCGGGATGGATCGGGCACATGCTCGATCGAATGGATGCCGCATATAAGACGGCCCTTGGGAACAGCGTTCCACTAAAAGAAGTTCCTAGCTACTATTTTCAACGCCAGTGCTGGATCTCTGCGGACCCGGACGAGCGGGCATTGCCCTACCTGATAGAGTACATTGGTGCAGATAAGTTCTTTTGGGCTAGTGATTTTCCACATGACGATCATTCCTGTGATTACATTAAAGATTTAACGCGAATGGTAGAATCACTAAGTGACGAGAGCCGGAATAAAGTCTTGGGTGGAAATGTCGCTCGTGTTTACGGGCTGTCGTAATGTAGTGAGTTTGCTCCTCGCCAGTGTTAGAGGCAACTAAGGAGAATAATATGCAATTTGGGATCCTTTACGAAATGGAGACGCCGCGGCCATGGAACGAGCTGAGTGATTATAACGTGTACCATGAGGCGCTCGCGCAGATTGAGCGAGCGGACGCAGTGGGATTCGATTACGTCTGGGAAGTCGAGCATCATTTCCTTGAGGAATATTCGCACAGTCCGGCTCCCGAAGTTTTCTATGGGGCGGTTTCGCAGCGCACGAAGAATATTAAAATAGCGCACGGCGTACGTCTTCTTCCGCACCGCTTCAACCATCCGATAAAGGTTGCCGAGCAGGCGGCTGTTTTGGACATTCTTAGCAACGGCCGTATGGAACTCGGAACGGGTCGGTCTACCACGGCGCAAGAGCTAGATGGTTTCGGGGTGAATTACGATGAGACACGAGAGCAAGTGCGAGAGGCACTCGACGTCATCGTTAAGGCCTGGACCGAAGATGTTTTAGAGTACGACGGAAAAACGATTCAGATTCCACC
>CAYWPF010000017.1:0-47461 GCA_964460065.1 uncultured Enterobacteriaceae bacterium | reverse complement strand
CGTATACAAAAGACCAGTTACTCACGAATGTCATGATTTACTGGGTCACTCAGACCTTTAATTCGGCTTCTCGCATTTACTATGAGGAGCGACATCACCCCTGGCGGTTGGGGGTGGACGAGAAGGTGCTGTCTCCAACCGGGGTAGCGGTTTTCCCGAAAGAGATAGCATGTGCTCCGCGGGAGTGGGTGGAACGTGCGTATAATCTTTGCCATTGGAGCCCAATGCCGGCGGGAGGCCATTTCGCGGCGATGGAGAAACCTAAGCTCTTAGTTGCCGATATAAGGAAGTTTTTTCGTGACTTGCGGTAACGCACAGGATCAGACATCGAGAATCGTATTACATGGGTCTCGTGGCTCCCCTTTCGTGGAAAAGGTTTACTGTGGGCTTATGCTCAAACGGTTACCTTTTGAAGTCCACGAACACGAATTATCGCCACTGGGCCTACGGAAGAACGCAACGACAGGAAAAATGCCCGCCCTTGAGCTCGGCGGAAGGTTATTGTTCGATTCGACACTTATATTGCACGCAGTGGAGCGTCACTGTCCGGAGCCGCCTCTTTTTTCTGCCGATCCACTGATAGCTGCCCAGCAAAGTCTCATCGAGGACTGGGCGGATGAATCCCTGTACTGGTACGGTATGTCTTTGCGTTGGAATGTCGCTATAAACTCGGCGCGCTGGTCCCAGTTTTTGGCCCGACGATACTGGCCTGTTATTCAACCGATCATGAGATTCTTAATAGGTCGACATTTTGGCACACAGACCTATGCGCAGGGGATGGGTCGTCTACCGACCGAGATTTTGTTGACTGAATTGGACCGACATTTGGCATCTTTGACGAAGATGCTTGGACCCGGACCGTTTCTTTTCGGACTTGAAGAACCAAGCGCAGCTGATTTGGCTGTTTATGGGCAAATCGGATTTATCCAAGATACAGGTCTTCCCGAGGGCGCGCGGATTCTAGAAGAATATGAGGGCCTCTCCAGGATGTGTCGTCTTGTGGAAACTTTGACGACTTGAGCCGTTGAAGATTGGGACCGGGCTTGACGTATTTCGGGAAGAGGCTGTTGCAATATACCGAACGGTCAAAAACAATTGCGAATTTTCGAGGCAATCAACGACCGGTGGGGACGATCATATTGAGTAGATCAGGGGAAAACCGGAGAACCCATTCCTAAGCCAACCTCTTGTCCACTAGTATATGGGTTGAAGCTTCGGCTACAAATCATTTGAAAGGGTCTCTGGCGGTCAACTGGTTGGGTAATCCGGAACGAACTCGAATGCGAAGTTCTCGGCGTACCAACCGAACCATTGGAAGACCCGGGCCATGAAGTATTTCCTGAAGAAAAGGGAGAAAACCTCTTCAGCGACGTTTCGTCCGCTTATCCATTTCGCTGTTCCTTGGATAGAACTGCTACCGATGCAGCAAACCGCCTTTGGCGTTTGTCTCAGGTTTTTGATCCATTGCGAGTCCGAACCTCGTCCTGAGGATACGTAGATCTTGCCTTCCTTCACGACGAACCAAATCTGAACCGTGTGTGACTTTCCAGTCTTCCGGCCCTTGACTGTTAGGTGAAGATATCGTTCACGATTCAGTTCGTCGAGTTTGGCTGATGGACACATATAAATCTCACCCTATTGTCTCAAAACGGTCGCCTACACTCTCAAGATTATGTGGCCCTAGCCTGATACGTCTCTCCGGCGACTTAACGGCCTGACCCAGGCGCCACGCGTCAACATTATGCTTGCCGGCTATTTCAAGGACCGTGCCAGTATCTTCCTCCCGTACGACCAAACACAATCCTACGCCCATATTGAAGACCTGAAACATTTCCGCCGCGGTCAGGCCCCCGCACGATTGTATTGTTGTGAAGATTGGAGGTGAAGGGGGGAGTACTTCAATGTCGAATCCTACCGAAGCTTCTGTCCGTTTAAGATTCAGGAAGCCGTCGCCCGTTATATGCATGAGTGCCTTTATGTCCACGTCGGCCTGAAATAGGTCTAAAATCTCGGGCACGTATATGTGCGTAGGTTCGAGAAGTTCTTCGCCTACTGTACGGCTTACGTCGTCGAGCCGGCTGTTAACAGTAAACCCGGCATCTCCTAGGAGGATCTCCCGGGCCAGAGAGAGACCGTTGCTGTGAATACCGCTGCTCGCAAATCCAATGAGAACATCTTTTGGCTTGATTTCTCTGCCTATTATGATTTTGTCGAGAGGAACGGTGCCAATCGCCGTGCCAGCAAGATCCAGACCGCTCCCACGTCTTACGCCGCGAATCAACTCTTTCATCTGTGCGATTTCGCCTCCAGAGATGTTGATCTTCGAAATTTCAGCACCGCGATGCAAACCGCGGCCTAGCGCTTCCAGTACGGAAGGTGCGAGGGTCTCCACTGCAATATAATCCACGAAAGATATTGGGGTGGCGCCTACGCATAACAGGTCGTTCACGTTCATGGCTATGCAATCGATGCCTATGGTGTCGTACTTGTCCAGCATTTCCGCTATCAGGATTTTGGTTCCGACACCGTCTGTGGAGATGGCGATTCCGAGGTTGAAGCCTTCGACCCGTATCACATTTGCAAAATATCCTAGAGGGAGTGCGGGCTCCGAAGTTGGACTCAAAGAGAAAGTCCGTTCGACCCAAGCTCGCAGGGCAGTTAGCCCTGCCTCCGCCTTGGTACTGTCCACACCCGAGGCGGCGTACCGTGGGTCTCGCGCTTGATCCATAGTTGGCCCTGTTCTACCGAATCCCTAGGCGCAAGGCAATCACTTACTCTTGGTATTGACTCGTTTTATCGAGGAGCCGAATATAACCATGATTTCTCTCTACGGGTACTGAAATCCTATGTATGAAGCATTTTATGGTTTCCGGAAAAATCCTTTTCGGCTTACTCCAGACCCAACATTTCTTTTCTTGAGCCCAAGTCATCGGGAGGCCCTGGCTCATCTGCTGTTTGGAGTGGAACAAGGCGATGGGATAGTAGTTCTAACCGGAGAAATTGGTGCTGGAAAAACCACTCTGCTAAGAACGGTCTTGAAGGATCTAGGCTCTAATACGGAGGTAGCGTACGTATTCAACCCTGCACTGTCTTCGGTAGAACTTTTGCAATCTATAAATGGAGATTTAGGCTTGTGCGCTAGTTCTCTCAGTAAGAAAGAGTTGACCGATGAGTTGAATGGGTTTCTCCTTGCGCAAATGCGGCAGGGCAGGCGAGTGATAGTGATCATCGACGAAGCCCAAAATTTGGAGCCCTCGGTTTTGGAGCAACTTCGTTTACTTACTAATCTCGAGACGGAGGAAGAGAAGTTATTGCATATTGTGCTCGTGGGGCAACCAGAATTGCGAGACATTCTGGCCAGACCAGAATTGGCACAGATCAATCAGCGTGTGACGCTTCGGTGGCACCTCGTCGCGCTGAACACAAAAGAAACGGTCGCGTATATTCGTCACCGTCTCCGAATTGCGACCGACGGTCGCGATTCCTCCCTCTTTTCGTTGGCGGCACTGCGCTTTATACACCATGCTTCAGGTGGAATACCCAGATCCATCAATATCTTATGCGATCGTGCTTTGCTGGTAGCTTATAGTCGCAGAATGTCCAGAATAAACCGAAGGGTAGCTAGATTGGCTAGACAGGAAATACGCCCTAGTGCCGGTGGAAGGCGCACGAGGCCTTGGGCATATGCTGCAACCATTGCTTCCTGTGTGCTTGTGTTGGCGTTCGCGTGGGCTTTAAAGCCGGGCCAGTTAAAGACACCTTGGAGAGAATGGGCGTCTCTGCTCGGAAGTGGAGCTCCGGCACGGCAAAGCCAGGGAGGTGGCCTTCTAGGGGCCGGCGGTGAAATAGGCGAGGCGGAAAAGTCGGAATCAAATCGCAGCGGTGTTCAGAATGAACAAAGCACCGGCTCCGGTCAGACCAGCGATTCGGACAGGTTAGTGGTTATCCCCGATACATCAGCATCGGGAAACTTGGATCGACTTAGCTCATCTGCTGAGGTTTTCGGTAACTTGGGCGAGCAAGAGATGTTGTCCACGGTGGCGCAGACTACCGGAAAATTGATTGAGACTTGGAGCAAAAATCCTTTAATGCCAGGAGAGTGGCAAGGCGGGATTTTGGATCTTACCTCCATTGCGTCGGCACGTGAGTTGGAACACCTAATTGTTCGCGATGACGTTGAGTTATTGAGAACCTTAGATTTACCCTTCATTGTCAGCCTAAACGTACCGCCGGACGGCCTGACGCGCTTCGTCCTGATTAGGCAACTGAGGGGACCTTTGTGTGTTGTGGCAATAGAGCGTGATTATGTCATTCCTTTCCGTATCATAGAACAGAACTGGCATCGGGAGGCTCATCTATTTTGGCAAAATTATGAGAAGATCAAAACGACACTCAGCGAGGGCCACGGCGGCGCGTCGGTAGGACGGCTCCAAAGATTGCTGGAAGATATAACCGCGCCTGATACTCGAGATCCGTTGTTTGTGCTTCGTCAGGACGGCCCGGCACAATTTTTTGGCGCGGAAACGCAGAGCGCTGTTCGGCGTTTCCAGACGATGCAAAAACTCCCATCGGATGGTATCCTCGGTCCGCAAACATTAATTCTTCTGTACAATCGCCTACCATTCTATAACCCGCCAAGTTTGAGCCGGCCGGGGGGGATGCTTAGCCCCCTTGCGACTCAATGTGCTCGCACTGATTGCGAGGAGGTAAATGACACCTAGCCGCAGTAATGGCTCAATTATAACAAGCAGGACTGCAGGCATGGTCAAAGAGGGGAAATAGATATGAGCTCAATTCTCGATGCGCTTCACAGAGTGGAGGAAGAGCAGTCTGCCCGACCGGACCATGTCGGCCGCCGTCTCTTCGGTCACGTTCCACCGCAAGATACTGGCTTTCGCGCACGAGTGTTTGTCAAACCAGCGGGTTGCGCCTGTTTGGTCATCCTGGGTTTTATGGCCGGAGTTTGGGGGGCGCGTGAGTCTGGTGTGCCGCATGCGTTGCCACAGAATCCTAGTGGGGCCTTTCCCGAAACGGCCGGGTCGGCAAATGTTGAAAAAAAAGGCCATATCTCATTTCCGGTACCTCCACGTAGCGCGAAGGACGAACCAGCTAACAGCGAGCAGGAAGTGGCCCTTGAACAAGAGAGTGGTACGTATAACCTTGGCAAAGCGCAGATTTCCGGAAGTTCCCCCGAGCGACGCGACGTTTCTGAATTTTCGGGCATGCCGGGAAACCCTGCTGCGTCGTTGGCAGCCGATTTACGCCTAGAAGGGACTAATAAAGCCGTACCCCTTTCGGAAAATGAATCTCTACTGAAGTCCGGTCTGGATGACGTGTTTCGCCGGTCGGAACCTACCCCCACATCTCTGCCGTCGGGATCGACCATCAGCTTCCTCCAATGGTCACCCAATGTTTTACGCCGCAAGGCTTTGATCAAGATCGCGGACGGACCGTTCGTGGTCGTGCGTGAGGGCGACGGTGTAGCTGGTTACGTAGTGGAGGAAATACAGGAAAACGCCGTTGCCTTGAGCTTTGGTCATACCCTGTTTGAGCTTCGTCTCCGCTGACGGCGCGTCCGGATCCTTAGCCCGAGGCTTCCCTACCGATTTAGGTGCTTGAAGATTTTCGGGTTTTTGCTTCGGCTTTCTGTTCCTTTATGCGCTGCTTGATGGCTTTTTCCCTTCGTTTTCGACGTCTCCGTATCTCTTGATCCCGTTCTCGGTGCATATTGGTTTCTCCCTGGTTAAAAAGTCTCTTATTCTTTTGGGCAGTATATATGTTACCGCCCTCACTGGGAACAGCGGTGTACTGGAAATACCGAGTACTACATATTGTGGATTAGAATATTTTTTGATACACGGTGTTGTGGATTGGGAAAGGCGCTAATGTTTCTAGTAAAGAACGACCGGGCGGAGTAGTTTGTGGCGCAGACAGATGTTCCTGTGTTTTCGATAAAAGGGCTCAAAGGGGGCCCTACTTTTCTATTCGATGATAAAGCTCCCTTCAGCGAGGTGGTAGCTGCGGTGGAGCAGGAACTGGCTAGAGCCAATGGGTTTTTTCGGGATTCGCCAGTGGTTTTGCATTTTGGTGATCGCAATCTGGAACGGAAAGAATGGTGGGAGCTGAAAGAAGCCTTGCACCAAGAAGGATTACTCCTTCGTTATGCCGTTTCTAATAATCGAGTAAGTCGGGAACTTCTGTACAAGGAAGGCCTCTCGGTTCGCGAGAACATGCTGCCGAACAGCGAGCGGAAAAGCGACCAGGTTATTGTCCCGGAGTCGGGTAGCGATGGGGCCCTGTACCTGCGCCGCGGGCTACGAGGCGGACAAAAACAAGTGTTCGATGGAGATGTGGTGCTACTGGGTGATGTCAACCAAGGTGCGGAAATCATCGCTGGGGGAGACGTTCTGGTGCTGGGCACCCTACGAGGCGTGGTGCACGCAGGATACCCTGACAACAAGAGAGCACTTGTTGTGGCGATGAATTTAATGCCATTGCAGTTGAGGATAGGGCCTCTGATTGCGATACCCGAAGAGGGTACCAATCATCGCGACGTTTTACACCCGGAAGTTGCTAGGATTGCAGGTCAACAAATTGTAATTGAACCGTACAACGGAAAATTATAGGAGGCGCAAGCCATGAGCGGAAGAGCCATAGTCGTCACCTCCGGTAAAGGTGGTGTGGGGAAAACGACAGCGACTGCAAACATTGGTCTGGGTTTGGCGAGCCGAGACCGGAAAGTAGTCATGATCGACGGCGATATTGGGTTACGAAATCTAGATCTAATTCTAGGGGTTGAAAACCGGGTCGTTTACAATGTCGTTGATGTGGTGACGGGCAGATGCCAGGCCAAGCAGGCCTTGGTTAAAGATAAGAGAACACCAAATCTTTTTCTTATTCCCGCTTCCCAAGTTGACCAGAAGGAAGCCATTAACGCGGACCAAATGCGGGAGTTGTCGGCAGAACTCAAGGAGGATTTTGACTTTGTCCTGATAGATTGCCCGGCCGGGATCGAACAAGGGTTTAGAAATGCTGTCGCCGCGGCCGACGAAGCTATTGTGGTAACGACTCCTGACGTCTCTCCTGTACGCGATGCGGACCGGGTAATCGGTCTTCTGCAGAGTTCGCTTTGTGAACCGCAACTCATAATAAATAGGATGTCGATGGATATGGTGAGGCGCGGAGATATGTTGGACCAACAGGATGTCCTTGATATATTGGCGGTACGGTTACTTGGGATAGTGCCGGAAGACGAGGCGGTAGTGATCGCAGGGAACAAAGGGAGCCCTGTAGTTCTTAACAATAAGACGGCTTCAGGCGGTGCATATGGACGGATAGTGAGTCGCCTTTTGGGGGAAGATGTTCCGATCCCGGAGTTGAACGGGAATGGTGGATTTGTTCGGCGGTTAGGAAAAATCTTCTTTGGGAGATAGTTATGAACTTAATGACCTTGATGGAAAGTGTTCAGCAATTTTTCGTCGGCAACGGGAGCAAAGAAGATGCCAAAAGCCGGCTCCTGTTAGTTCTCCAGGATGATAGAATGGGCCTGACCGCAGAGAAAAAAGAGGCACTCAGGAAGGATATCCTTGAAGCCATCCGTAAACACCTCGACATAGATGCGGACGGGTTCAATATGGAGTTTGTCTCCAGCGCATCTGATCAAAATGAAATGCATGTGTCCGCTCCCGTCCAGGGAGGGCGCGTTGCTACCGCCGGCGCGCCCAAATGACTGTTCTCGGGTCTTAGTATTTGCGCTAGAAAAACTGTGGTCGTCCAATATAGTTTTACTGATGAAGGTGCATTGAGCCCGAGACTACAAGATATAGCGCGACAAATCCTGATCTTTGACTATGGCGTCAAGTCGTTCATGGACATAATTGGCGTCTATGGGAATATTCTTTCCGCTCAAATCAGGTGCATCAAAAGAGAGTTCCTCGACCAGTCTCTCCACGACCGTGTGCAGTCTTCGGGCACCGATATTTTCCGTGCGTTCATTAACGGTCGCAGCGATGCTGGCAATTTCTGCGACGGCATCGGTAGCGAAATTTATTGAGACATTTTCGGTGGCTAACAATGCGACGTATTGAGTTAGAAGTGCATTCTGCGGTTCTGTCAAAATGCGAATAAAATCCTTGTGGGTTAGGGACTCTAGTTCGACGCGGATAGGGAAACGGCCCTGGAATTCGGGAATGAGATCAGACGGCTTTGCCGTGTGGAAAGCTCCGGAAGCGATGAATAAGACATGATCGGTTTGCACCATTCCATATTTAGTGTTGACAGTGCAGCCTTCCACGAGGGGTAATAGGTCTCGCTGAACGCCCTGTCGGGAAACGTCTGCATTTTGTGTTGATTCTCGCCCTGTGATCTTGTCAATTTCGTCGATGAAAATTATACCCGTTTGTTCCACACGCCTCACGGCTTCTTCCACCACAGTGTCCATTTCTACTAACTTGTCCGCTTCCTCCGCGGCGAGTATTTCCAATGCCTCCGGCACTTTGACGCGGCGTTTTTTGGTCTGTTTCGGAGCCATGTTTGAGAACATCTCTTTTAATTGGTTCTCCATATCCTCCATGCCTTGTGGCGCCATAACCTCAACGAACGGAGTTGCGGATCGAGAGATTTCGATATCGACTTCCCTGTCGTTTAGCTTCCCGTCCCTTAGCATCCTTCGCATCTTTTCGCGGGTATTTTGAGCCGCATTGGCAGTCTCTTTTTCCCCTGTATCCTTAGCAGTCGGGCTCGGTGGCAACAGAAGATCGAGGAGCTGCTCCTCCGCTTGGTCCTGCGCTTTTATCTTGATGCGTTCTTTCGCTTCCTGTTTTACCAGACCGACGGCAAGTTCGGTCAGGTCGCGAACCATCGATTCGACGTCTCGCCCAACATAACCGACCTCAGTGAATTTGGAGGCTTCTACCTTGACAAATGGCGCTTGAGCCAGCCTAGCTAGACGCCGGGCGATTTCAGTTTTTCCGACACCTGTAGGGCCGATCATGAGGATATTTTTGGGCGCAATTTCATCACGGAGGTTTTCTGGCACTTGTTGCCTCCGCCAACGATTACGTAGCGCTATGGCTACCGCACGTTTGGCTTTTGCTTGGCCAATTATATAACGGTCTAACTCCGAAACGATTTCCCTTGGGGTCATCACTTGTAGGCCCACATCGGCGCTTCGAGAACTTGCACCATTGACGGGATCCGTCATCTTACAATACCTCCACAGAAATCTTGTCGTTAGTGTAAACGCAAATGTCGCCGGCAATGCGCATGGCTTCAGAGACTAACTGCTCAGCGTCTAGAGCGGTGTTAGCCACCAGCGCGCGCGCCGCAGCCAACGCGTAATTCCCGCCCGATCCGATCGCGAGAATACCATCATCTGGTTCCAAAACATCGCCGTTACCTGAAACGAGCAAAGAGGAGTGTGCGTCTACTACTGCCAGTAGTGCTTCGAGACGGCGAAGAACTCTATCTGCTCGCCAATCCCGTGCAAGCTCGACAGCAGACCGCCTCAAGTTCCCGTTATGTTCATCGAGTTTGCTTTCGAATTTTTCGCATAAGGTTATTGCGTCGGCGGTGCCCCCCGCAAAGCCAGCCAAAATTTGACCCTTGTATAGCCGCCGAACTTTTCGCGCGGCGTGCTTGACCACTGTGTCGCCGAGACTCACCTGCCCATCTCCCGCCATCGCTACTTGGCCCTTTTTTCGAACGGTCAGAATTGTCGTACCATGCATAGAGACGTTCATGGCTTTTGCTCCATATAGTTATTCATCTTACAAATTTTGGCTTTTATCCTTGGTGCCTACACAGTATTTCGTCACCGTCGGAAGAGATACTGGTATTGCTGTTGGCTATGCCCTTGGATGGGATTTGTCATAAACTTGGGTCAGTCTTTCTAAATTGACGTGAGTGTATTTTTGTGTGGTCGATAAACTGGCGTGGCCTAGCAGCTCTTGTATAGACCGTAAATCTGCTCCGGCATCAAGTAGGTGGGTTGCAAATGTATGGCGGAGTGCGTGGGGACTCGTTTTGAGAACTATCCCACAATTTCGCGCATGGCTCGACACCAGACGAGCGACACTGCGTGCAGTGAGACGTCCTCCTCGTCTGTTGAGAAATATGGGGTGCCCGTCATTTACAGGATTTGCACTACCGCGGTTTTTGAGTTTTGTGCCCACCAAACTTGGAATAGCCTGCTTGTAACGGTCTAAAGCATCCATCGCTTTTTGGCCAATTGGGACAATCCGTTCCTTCCGCCCTTTTCCTTTGACCCGGACAATGCCTAGCGTAATGTCGATATCGCTCCAGTCCAGCCCCGTTAACTCGCTGACTCGTAACCCGCAAGAGTAAAGAACTTCTAGAATTGCGCGATCTCTTGAGCCCGCCGGAGTATTGCTGGGCGGTGCTTCTAAAAGTCTGAACATGTCATCGATCGGGAGATAGTTGGGAATGTGCGCATTTTTTTTTGGAGAGAGAATTTCGACTGAAGGGTCTGCTTCGACCAATCCCTCCCGTGCCAAATAGCGGAAAAAACCCTTTATGGCGGAAAGTTTTCGACCTATAGTAACCTTTGTGGAATTGTCATATAGGCTTGATAAGAATACATTTATGACATTGTGGGTAATCGAATCCAGACTTACGAAATTGCGGCCCGGTTCTGTTTCTAGGAAGGTAAGAAACTGCGCTAAGTCGCTGGAGTAGTTTCTTAGGGTATGCTGAGATACATTTCTTTCCACGCGAAGATGCTTTTTGTATTGTTGCAGTAATGTTTGTGCGTTCGGAGTCATAAGGCGTAGAGTTCCAGCCCTGAATGCTATCAACAACTTAGGGGGGAAGAAAGTAACAACGTTGCTGACTAGTCTGGACCCGCAACATCCGTAAAAACTCGGAGGACCTTAAGTGTCGCGTTGTTTTAATTGTAAGAAGCAAGTGTCGATAAATATACGAGTTGGTCGGCGAGAGACCTGTCCTCACTGTGGTGCCGATTTTAGGTGTTGTCTCCAGTGCAAGTTCTATGAGGCGGATTCACCCGATCAATGCAGGGAACCCAGCGCGGATCCTGTGAAGAGGAAAGATTTGGCAAATTTTTGTGAATTCTTTGAATTGAATTCGGGTGGGTCGGCTCCTTTGGCGAACCACAAGGGACTTGTGAGAGCGGAATTAGAGTCTCTTTTTAAAAAGGATAGCTGAGGTGAAACTTTTGTTACGCCTCCGACGTTTGGTATCCACCCTTGCGAGTGTTATTTGCTGCCTATCGATGTCATACTGCAGCGGAGGAGGTAGTCCCGCCATTTCCGCTGCGGAAGGCTTCTTGGACGCTCACTATGTGCGCATTGATTTAGTTTCCGCCAAAGGGTACTGCCGGGGCCTTGCCAGGAGCCGGATCGATGAGGAAATCAGACTGACAGAAGGAAGACAAATTGACAGTGCTGCGGGCAGGCCGCGCGTCTACTATCGGTTACTTGAAGAAAGCCTACGCGGCCCGTCCGTGGTTTCTTTGCGGTACCGGCTGGATTTAGATGTTGTTGGAGTAGGACGCCTGGAGAAGAGTGTTTTATTGACTCTGCGCGAAGGCGAAGAAGGTTGGCGAGTTGTGAACTTTCGAGAGTATGATTGACTAGTCTTACGCCCAAGCCGTGGAGTTCGACTGGTGGATTGGACAGGTCCAGAAAACCCGTACGTGAGAGATAAACAAGCGGCCCTCTTTCGCTTCTAAGATGAAGTCGCTATAAACGAGGCGTTTCGGTTGGTGCAAGCGACACTGAGGCCGAATTAAGACGCAAGGAGATACGCTATGGCACTACATATCGGGGAAGAAGCCCCTAATTTTATGGCAGACACCACTGAAGGAAAGATTGATTTTCATGACTGGATTGGAAACGGATGGGGCATATTATTTTCACACCCTAAGGATTTCACCCCGGTGTGTACTACTGAGTTGGGGTATATGGCCGGTTTGAAACCCGAATTCGAGAAACGCAATTGCAAAATAATGGGGCTGAGCACCGACCCTGTGTCGGACCACGCAGAATGGCTTAAAGATATCCAGGAGACCCAGGGTAATGCTGTTACATATCCCCTGATCGGAGATTCGGACCTCGAAATCTCAAGATTGTATGATATGATACATCCTGGTGCCAGTGAAAAGGCGACGATAAGATCCGTTTTTATTGTAGGCCCTGACAAGAAGATCAAGGTGATGTTCACATACCCAATGAGTACGGGACGCAACTTTGATGAGGTTCTCCGTGTTTTGGACTCTTGCCAACTTACAGCGCAGCATCAAGTGGCTACGCCTGTAAATTGGAAACAGGGCGATGATGTTATAATTGTCCCTTCCGTTTCTGATGACGAAGCGAAGAAGAAGTTTCCATCAGGGTGGAAGGCTCCAAAACCTTACTTAAGAATAGTGCCGCAACCGTAGCTATCCGACATCACGTGTGGCAGAGCCAAGGTTGGGCCCTTTGTTGGGTATTATTGATTTCCAGCGAAAGCGGAATATAGGGGCGTTGGCATAAGGCTGACGTCAGTACTCAGGAACTTAGCCCGTAGCAGTCAAGTACGTTCTTACCAAGGATCCCTTTGCGCGCAGATTCAGACAACAAATTCGTCAGCTGTAAAAGATTCGGTACGTACTCGGGCGGATGATCCGCATGCGGAAAGTCGCTTGCCCAGAAGAACCTGTCTTCTCCCACGTACGGAATGACGCCGGCCAAAGAGCGTTCATCCGGATCGCCGGATATCCAGCATTGTTTTCGAAAATATTGACTCGGCTTGTCAGTCAAAGGCACGCTTTTTCCTAATGGCGAATCAAAGACTGCGTCCATACGTTCGAGCCAGTAACCGATCCAACCGGCGCCTACCTCCAAAACGATAACTTTTAATTTTGGAAATTTGTCAAAAACGCCATACTGGAAAAGTGAAACGAACCCGCCCCTGATTGCGTCTCCTCCAGATATGTTCTGGTAAAAGGCGGTAGAAAAGCTAGTCATTTTACCGAAACGAGTCGGAGCTGCCCAATGGGGCTCAAACGAAGGGTGTATGCCAAAAGGTAAATCTAAGTCTTGCGCAATAGCAAATACTCGGTCATGGTCCGGATGGCCGTGTGCCTTTCTGCTCCAGATGTAGGGAGAGACAAAGAAGCCTTTCATTCCGTCCCGCGCAGCCCGTTGTAATTCTGCTGCAGCCAACTCTGGAATACCGATAGGGATGTGGGCGATAGGGATAAGGCGCCCATTGGATTCTGCACAAAAATCAACAAGCCACCGATTGTAAGCGCGGGCGTAAGCCATGGACAGTTCAAGATCTTCGCACTCGGGTTCCCACAGGAGACCGACGGTGGGGTAGAGAAATACACGTTCTATGTTCTCAATATCCAAACGATGAATCCGCTCTTTTGCGTCCATAGACCCGAAGGAAGCATTGTCCACGTATCCGGACCCAGTTGGTTCGCGCTCGAAATCGATACCGCTCAGTCTATCCATGACCCCGAGCCCCGAAGGCGCTCCATTCCGCATCATCTTTGCCGGGTTCCCATTGACCTCCAAGTACTCGAGTCCTTCTTGGTCCTTACAAATCCGCACGGCCCTGTCTTTGTATTTTTCCTCTAAATACTTCTCCCACAGGTTGGGTGCTTCGAGAATATGGCCGTCGGCATCGACGACCCCTGGCATTGGGAGGCGTGGCAACGATTCTGGGCCGGGCATATGGGTTCTCCTCATTGGATTCGTTTTGGATAGTCTTCATCCATGAGCGTGTTGGAAGGGTACAAGGTTAGCAACTCTTTTCTTCAGCTCACATTCGAGGCCGCCATTTTTGTAGCAGCTCTTCGCCCTCCGTCACTTGCTCGGGCTCCATCAACGAGACTATATAACCAAGGACTTTCAGGACCTCCTCGTTTTCGTTGGGTGGAGTATTTCGTTCCGCCAACTTAATCCAGAGATATGCTTGGCCCCAATCTTGTGGGGCTCCTTGGCCCCTAGCGTACCGCAGAGCTAGGTTGAATTGTGCGCGAGGATTCCCCTGATTGGCAGCCCTTCTGTACCAATTGGCCGCCTGAGTATCCTTCTGGCCTACTCCTTCGCCTGTCGCGTACATAAATCCTAAATTCATTTGCGCTTGTTTGTGGCCTTGTTCGGCCGCCTTAAGGAACCATTTGGCCGCCACACTATCGTCTCGCGGCGCACCGTCACCTGTTCGGTGCATTAACCCTAGATTCCATTGTGCGTCGGCGTGTCCCTGTTGGGCAGCCTTTTCATACCACTCCGCGGCTTCCTCTTTGCTTTGTTTTATGCCTTTCCCCGAAAAACAATGCAGTCCCATAAAATATTGTGCGGTAGGATGGCCTGCTTCGGCCGCTTGAGAGTGCCAAAGGACGGCCGCTGTATTGTCTTGCTTTACACTGGCGCCTTCACCGTGAACAAATCCCAGTCTCGCTTGAGAAAGGACAACGCCTTGTTGGGCAGTCTTCGTCAACTGCTCGATGGTCATGCGTGAGATCAGCGTATCGCGAGCGCCCGCGTACTTCGCGGCTATTGCCTTTGCCGCGTTAAATGAATCCCTGTCCCCACGGTAAACCGCCTGTTTTGCGGAAGCGTTTGCGGCCTTGTCTATTAGGAGAAGTGCCTCAATATCGCTTTGCTCTATTCCTTTGCCTGACGAGTACAAAATACCTAAGTCGTATTGGGCTGTCACGTGACCGTTTTGGGCGGCCTTTCTGTACCAGTTTATTGCCGTTCCCAAGTCTTCGGGAACCCCTAGTCCGTTGGCATAAATGGCTCCGAGGTTCCATTGGGCCGCAGTGTGGCCCTGGTCGGCGGCTTTACGATACCAAGTGCGAGCTTCCGTATAATTGAGCTCGACCCCGTATCCGTTGTCGTACAAGAAGGCTAGGTCGTACTGCGCATCCATGTCTCCAGATCGAGCACGTTCCTTCAGTTCCGCATTTCTGTCGGCCTCCGCGATGTTTGTACTGACGGCTATGAAAAGTAAAATGGTTGGAACCCAGCGAAACATTTTCCACATAGGCTTGTCGTAGCGCAATATACTTCAAATGAGAAGTGTACCTTGGACATGTTTACCCGTAGGATGGAATATGATGCTTTTTCCCACCCTCAGTTAACGGTGTTCCGGTTTGGGTTGATAGGTCTGGATCTCCAACTCGCAATCACAATACGCGCCATTTTCCCTGCCGTGTCATGTCGTGAGGAAGGCGTCTGGCGTCCATAGTCTTGTATACCTTTGGGCAATAGTAAGGGCGGTCGCTTCTTGATCCGTCATTCTTTGCTGAGCGATCCTTAATGATGTAAGTCGTTAATCCAATGAGGGAGGTCTCGGTCCCGGAGGTCCGCGCGTTCCGGGAGCAGTTCCAGAATATCTAAAGACATGCGGTACCGCGCTCGGCCCATCCACAGGTACGGAGTCTTCACTGAGTTATCGACACGGCCTCCATGGAGCGAGGGACACGTTCGTTGCGGCGGATTAACCT
The DNA here is from genome assembly GCA_964460065.1 of uncultured Enterobacteriaceae bacterium. Classification (GTDB taxonomy): domain Bacteria; phylum Desulfobacterota; class Binatia; order Bin18; family Bin18; genus Bin18. The sequence continues at coordinate 31,980 of CAYWPF010000017.1, read as the reverse complement.
CCACCCACAATTCCTGCCCGATGTTTCTACGTACCCAGGTATGTGAATCCGGATGAATGAGTTTCCAATCAAGTGGCTCGACGATACGGGCTTTCTGGCATAACACAATCGTACTATAAACGATTTCCAGAAAGATCTACAGAAGAATTGATCGCTAAAAAGGTTGTGCGCATGCTATGGCTGGAACACTAGTTTCGAATTACCGTCGTGCGCCGACAGGCGACAACTTGATTGCAAGGGTACACGGACCGCTGCTCAATTCGCGAGGGGCCTTTCGCGCCCAGTCGCAATTGGCGTTGGCAATACTTTCCGCGCGCGACCGATATGTACACGTATCGGAAGTCACAGAACAGGCGGCCGCGGGGCTCTTAGCGACCGCGTACGGACGCATTATGGTCCCGGTACCCGAGGGGCACTACGTGCATTGTCGGTCCACGCAATTTACCAGGCGTCCGAAAGATACACTAATCTATGTCCGTATGGACGACCCGGCGGGACCGACATTCGCTTCGAAATTCGTCTCGAGTTTTGCAGTGCTTCCTGACAAATGCGAGGCAGCCGTCGGGAAGAGTTCCTTGGGCCGAGGCTGGGAATGCGTTGATGCATTCCGGGAAGCGTACATGGGGGAACATCTTGACCTCGTGTCGCTAATCGAGGAGCTGACCCTGCTGGTGTGCCGGGATTCCATCGAGTGCTCAAGGGCATTTGATGGCCGTATGGGGTTTGACGTAGGGGTGCGGGGCGAAGGTGGATCTAACGGGCGGAGACACGTCGTGCTGGACCTGCGTGTAGACCGACTAGATGTTTGGCCTGTTGGCAGCAAATTTAGGCCGGTAGTTTTTCGACAATCCGGGCCAGTGTCCGCCGAATCTGGTTCTCAACTCTACCGGTTTTTGGTTGGCGTAGGGGGGAGGGACGTATTCTTCTGTAAGATCACTGTTCACATCGTCCGGATCGGACCACGGAAACATGAAAAGCGGCGTTGGGGAACGATCGATGCGAGTGGCCGTCGAGTAAAGCCACACGATGTGAAGGAACTCTTCGCCTATCCTTCTTCGTCATTTGTCCAAGATCGAGAGCAGGAGTTTTGATGTCGGGGCTCGTTCCGTTCTGGTCCGCCCGTGAACAATTGGGAGGAGTTAGTTTGGCGTGTATCGCGCGGTTATCAGTGGACTGCCGCTGGGTGGAATTTGCCTGATTCTCGTTCGAGAAAAAGCGCGACCGCAAGTGCTACCTCCTCTTTCCAAGGAGGGGCCACGATTTGGACCCCAATCGGCAATCCATCATTCGAGGTACCGAAGCGAACGACAGCCGCCGGCCAACCTGTAAGATTATGGGCCATCGTATACGAGAAGGCTTCAACGTTGTTCATCCAATCTCCTGGCAGGGTTGCCGGCGACGCGTTGACCGGACAAAGGAGAATGTCAATATTGTTCCAGGTTGGCTGCATCGTAGCCCGGTACCTATCCCACTTGTTAATGATGGCATCGATCTCGCTTCCGGTAGGTTCGTCGCTGGAATGCGCATTTGGCGAGTCCCGACGGGTTCCATACGAGTGCAACAGACGTCGTGACGCCGCGCCTCCATCGGAAGAATAGATTGCCGGACAGAGTTCACTTAATAAGTGGGAACCACTGGGTGAAAATTCGCTAACCTCGCGTGCAGTATCTACCAATGAAAATGCAGCTTGCTCGATAGTTTGGACCGTTTCGAGGGTCGGCGTTGCTACACCGTTGTTGGTGTAAAAACCGACACGCACGTCTTCGATTTTTACACTAGAAGGATCTACCAAAGGCATAGGTATGATTGCCGGGTCTTGCTTGTCTGGACCAGCGATAATGCTCAAGATAGGAAACAGGTCGTGCACGTGCCTCGACATAGGGCCAAGCTGCTGTAGGTGATCTAAATATCCACCGAAAGGATAAATATGTCCCGTGCGCGGTACGCGCCCGGACGTAGGTTTAATGCCGGTGATTCCGCAGTAATGCGCTGGCAATCGAATGCTCCCGCCAAAATCACTGCCAATATCAAAGGGAGTACTGTTTGCAGAGATTGCCGCGGCGGCACCTCCGCTGCTGCCGCCCGGCGAACGTTTCAGATCGTACGGATTTTTAGTTGGTCCGTAGATGAGGTAGTCGGTGTCGAACGAGAGAGTGAGTTCTGGAGTATTTGTTTTTCCTAGCAAGATTGCTCCGGCCCGACGCAACCGGGCCACGACCGTGGCATCGCGAGCGGGTAAATAGTCTTGCCGGCCTTTTGTTCCACCGGTAGAAATAACGCCCTCCGTATCAAGAGAATCCTTGATGGTCATGGGTACACCATGCAAAGGCCCAAGACTCGACCGATTTTCGATGTTCTTGTCTGCCTGAGTTGCTTCGCGAAGGGCACGGTCGGCTGCGAGCTGGACCACTGCGTTCAGCGTAGGATTGACTTTGTCTATCTGTTCCAGGTGAATCTGTACGACCTCACGGGAAGAAACTTCCTTGGTCCGGATCAATTCAGCAATGGACATGGTAGATTTTGATAAGAGCTCTCGCATAGGTAAATTTTTCTGAGAAGTGTTGCTACTAACACTTCTCCACTGTTTATATTTGGATCTTAGTAATTGCAATCCGAATGCGAGATCGGCGGTTGAGAAATTTTGTGAAGGGCTGGTCTTTGGTTTCTTGTAGCCTAGGACGGATAAGGAGAAAAGCATGGATCAGTTTCGATATGGCACTGTCCAGAGTACGATGGTCGCAGACGGTGTTCGGATGATTACGCTGAATCGACCGGAACGGCTCAATGCGATGAATCGAGTCCTGGTCGAGGACGTTGCACAAGCATTTGACGACGCCAACCAGGAGGTAGGCACGCGGTGTATTGTCTTTACGGGAAGGGGGAGGGCTTTCTGCGCTGGAGATGATCGTCAAGAACACGTTCAACCACCAAACGAAATGCGCGCGAAAGAGATTGTGGACGCGGTGCAGCGCGTTACACGATCTCTGGTATTTGGCAAGAAACCCGTGGTTGGAGCGATCAACGGTTGGGCTGTTGGCGGAGGTTTCGAGTGGGCGATTAACTGTGATTTTCCGATCTGGGGCGAAAGCGCTCGGGCGTATTTTCCTGAAGTTGCTCTTAATACCTTCGTTACCGGCGCAGTATCTTCGTTTTTACCAGCGCTTGTCGGGTTAAATAAGGCCCGAGAAATGCTGTTTTTCGGTGAAAAATATGGGGCGGAGAAGCTGCTTGAGCTTGGGGTCGCCTGGCGTGTAGTGGCTGATGAGCGATTGCTGGAGGAGGCGCGAAACGTGGCAATGCGGCTAAGTGCACTACCACCCACCGCGGTGTCGGTGATGAAGCAGGTTTTGAATAAGTGCGCGAGTGTTGATCTAGAGAACGCCTTGCAGCTTGAGACCCGGGCTACGGTCAAGAGTTTCTTGGATCCAGAGACTACCAAACGCATGAAGGATTTCTAAGAAAAAGGACTGATTCCTGCGCAAAGCGAGGAATCTCCAGGATCAGGGGAAACCGGGCTCGCTATTGGGTTCTGCGTTCCGGGTTAGGGACGACGTTTCCATGTCCCGGAATTATCCAATCCGCGATCTTCAAGATTCTAGCGCGACTCCGGTCCAGTGCATTTTGGTCCCAAGCGAGTGGATCCGGGCTAGAATTGATTTGCGAGAATGGCCATGCATGCGTCAGGACATAAGTTCCCTCTGGGGTGTCAACAACCAGCGAGGCATCCTCTTCAGTGTGGCCTGGCGTTTGGATAACACGAATTCCAGTGGCGAGTTCGTAATTGTCACCGTGGTCTTCCCATAAATCTCCAGAGTATTTCGCCCAAAAGTCAACAAGCGCGGCATTGGGAAAAAGCGCGATGTTCATGGTATGGTCGGGGTGGTGGTGGCTTATAAACACGTGAGTAACGTCGCCTGTGGCAACCTCTTCCTTCTCGAGAGCCTCGAGGAGTAGCGTGTCGTTGCGGACCATTCCAGGGTCGGCAACGAGCGTAATACCTTCCCCGCGCACGAGAACGATGGTGCCTGCTACATGCCGGGCTCCACTGTCTACCACGCCCGGCATCGGTTCCCTGTCTTTTATGGGTTGGAGATATCCTTCATGAAGAACAGTGACGCTATTACCCGTTTCCCCGGCATTACCAGACCTATCCGGCAGCGTAGCCACCAAGATGATCAGAGTTAAAGCCATATTTACAGCCAACGTCGTTTTAAACATTGCGCCTCCCTTCATTAAACGGTCGCGTTTCAATTGCCGTACCCTCCGGTCATTAAAACCTCTGCCCTTTTGCGACGGAGGATGTCCTACTCAAGTATATTTGTAACATTGATGCCTCGTAACTTTCTATTGGATCTGAGTTTTATTTGGCGAACTTAGTCCTCTTGCAATCACTGTCGTGTTTAGCGATAAGAGACTCGATGAGGGTAATCCCAAGCGATAGTTGAATGAGGCAAATATTTCCTACAGGCGTTCCAGGTTATAGCTGCTTCGGGGCTTAGGTCTCATAAAAAATCGCGCAAGCTACTTGTTTTGGACTAACCATGACAGACCTTTCTGGAGCAGAAATTTTGCGGTTGACGCGCGAGTACGGGTTATATGAGTGGACCGCCCAGGACCGAGTGAGTCCGCTCGCCGTTGAACGCGCAAAAGGGGTATATTTCTGGACGGTAGAGGGAAAGCGATTTTTAGATTTTAATTCGCAATTGATGTGCGTGAACATCGGTCATGGTGACGAACGAGTCGTGGAGGCGATACAGAAACAATGCGAAAAACTCACGTATGTAATGCCACACTTTGCCACGGAGCCGCGTGCTAGGCTCCATGAGGTGTTGGCCGAGGTGAGCCCTGGAGGCCTGAAGCGTTCATTCTTCACTGTGAGTGGCGCCGAGGCCAACGAACATGCCATACGTATCGCACGAATGGTTACCGGTAAACATAAAATACTGGCGCGGTATCGGTCCTATCATGGCGCTACTGCCGGCGCCGCTGCGCTTACCGGAGAACCCCGTCGCTGGGCTTCGGAACCTGGGCTCTCGGGTGTGGTGAGGGTTATGGACCCGTACCAATACCGTTGCCGATGGTGCGGCGAGGAAGCCTCATGTAACCTTAACTGTCTCAACCATATAGAAGATGTCATCGTTTTTGAGGGGGCACATAACATTGCTGCCCTGCTAATTGAGACAGTGACCGGAACCAACGGGGTCATCATACCGCCGGATGGTTACCTGGAAGGGATTCGGGCGCTATGTGACCGATACGACATTCTTCTTCTTGCCGATGAAGTCATGAGTGGCTTTGGACGCACGGGCGAATGGTTTGCCGTGGACCACTGGAACGTCGTACCGGATATTATGACGGTTGCAAAAGGGCTCACTAGTGCCTATTTGCCGCTCGGGGCGATAGTGGTAAACGACGAGATCGCGCGTCATTTTGAAAGGAATGTTTTGTATGCGGGGCTGACCTATGGCGCGCATCCGGTTTCCTGTGCTGCAGCTGTCGCGACTATTAAGGTCTATCAAGAAGATTCTCTGATTGAGAATGCAAGGCGAATGGGGTCTATCTTATCTCAAGAAATGAGACGTCTCAAGTTGAAGCATGCTTCCGTGGGCGATGCGAGATCCTTGGGGTTGTTCGGGGTGTTTGAAATCGTGAAGGACCGAAGAACGCGCGAGCCGATGGCACCGTTTAACGCAGCATTGGACGAGATGGGACCTATGGCCGAGCTCGGTTCTTTCTTCCGTAAAAATGGTCTGTTTACCATCGTTCGTTGGAATACGTTCTTTGTAAATCCACCATTATGCATTGATGAGGCCCAACTACGTGAGGGGTTGGCCATCGTTGACCAAGCCCTAGATATTACTGATGCCGCATGCGGTTAGTGACTTGTTCCATAACCTTCTAGGGTCATATCGCGACTATCAGAGGGTAAACGACTCCGTTGGCGAGGGTCGTTTTATGCAGTCGAAACAATAAGGTGATCGAGGGAAAACGGACGGCATACCCTACTATTGACGTTGTTTGAATCATGGCCGTGGGCGAGCGCTTCTCGAAAACGAATTACCTTACCAATATGATCGATGCAGTGCCTGCTGCGCCACGATGATCACACGTTGAACAAATTAACGAGGAACTCACCTTGCGTACAGTATGGTTTCTGGACATTTTAGCGAACTCCCTAGTATAATAACGAAATGACGGTATGTTGTTCTCCCGATGATGGTTTTGACGAGGATGATGATGATGAACGGTGCCCGTGTACCGTGCTTATCCGATGGCCACAAAAAAACCGAGGAGAAGCATCGCCTTCCAGATGAGCGTCTTCACCGGCGAGGCAGACACGAGGAGGAAAATGTCGGATATTTGTGTACCGCGTGTTTTTGGGTGGGCGTTCGGCCGCGAGACCCCGTTCGGGTTTTAAATTCAGACTGGCTTTCTTGGGGTGTTATCGCGATGCTAGGATGGCTTGCATTTGAGACCTCGGGCCTAGGCACCTATGTCCTAATTTCTTGCATAGTGACCGCGTGTGGATGTTCTCTGTGGCGTCGTCTTCGTCGCGTGGATACTTGCCCGTCCTGTGGGATGAGACAGTTGGTATCGGAGGAGCATGCTTTCCCACCAAACTGTGCCCACTTTCTCTTTTGTGCTGGGCCCGCCGGCAGACGCGTTAATAAGTCATTGTCGACCTAAACATTCTATCCGGCAGGAACACGTCACAACGGCGAAGGGTTTCGAATTGGGAACTCTCGCTCTCGTAAAAATCGTCACAAGCGAATTGGTTTGATGCTTATCGTAGCTCATACGTAGGCCAGTATTCTGTGGAGCTGCGTGCCAAAATTAGTATTATAGTCTTCCTTAATATGGTGGTGTGATTTCTCGTTGTTCCGGTGGTATACTGACTAGCTTGCTGGCGTCATTAGTTTGCTAAAATGCTGCCATCCGATTCTTTACAAGGGCGAGGAAACCGTAGCACTACGAACTTCACGTGGTGCGTCGGAAATTGTGTAACCGAGAAAGTCTAACCATGCAAAGGCATTTCTTCGATTTGTCTAGCGTACACGGGTCACGGCGACCGATCGAAGCTTTTGCCTTCGACTTGGACAGCACTCTGACTCGTCCGTACCTGGACTTCTCCCGGTTGCGTGCCACGCTTGGGTGCCCCGAGGGAGACATCCTCCGGTGGGCGGAAGCCTTACCAGAACGGTCCCGGATAGAGGCGCTCGCGGTAATCGCAGCGTTTGAAGAGGATGGCGTCGAGCAAGCTGAATGGAATGACGGTGCCGAGCAAACATTAGCAGAAATACAGGGCCTGGGTTTTCCCGTCGCAATTATTACGCGCAATAGTCGCGCGTCTTTGATATCCGTTAGCCGACAGCTAGGTATTAGGGTAAATACAATGGTATCTCGAGAGGATGCTGCGCCGAAGCCTCATCCGGCTGGAGTTCGATTAGCCGCGACGGCTCTGGGCGTTGAAGTCAGGGCGATGCTCATGGTGGGTGATTTCCGTCACGACATCCAAGCGGGCCGAGCGGCTGGCGCGATGACAGTGTTGCTTACCAACGGGAAAGACTTTAGTTCACCAATAAAGCCCGATCTCATTATTTCCCGGTTGCCTGAGTTGTTGGTTTACATAGAGACCGAGATATCTCGTTGACGAGAGGAACACAGTTGCACAACCCAACTCCGCGGCGAAATGTTTGCCTCAGGTCTATCAAAGTCTTCTTCATTTTTTGATGACGGATAACATCTCGCGGCCGCGAAGAATAGCCGGTGCTTATTTTCCACTAGGCAGCGAGTAGAAGAGCTTTTAGCCAAATATTTAGTGTCCCTATAAGTGGAGATGAGACCGATACCTTGCGAGGGTATCATTGCTGGAACCGCAATTTGTTGGGAGGAGAAATGTTAAAAACACCGCTGTGTGAACGTGTAGGCATTGAATGCCCGATTTTTTCGGTGGGTATGGGTGGAGGGATGGCGGGGCCGCGGCTCGTTTCCGCTGTCTCTAATGCTGGCGGATGTGGAGTTTTGTGTTTGGGCGGTGTGCCGGCTAACCATACGAGGCATCAGATCCGGGAGGTGCGCGCTCTGACCAATCGGGTGTACGTCGCGAATATTATTTTGCCGCTGTTGCGCGAAGGGCAGATAGAGACTTGCCTTGACGAATCGGTGCCTTTGATTATCTTCTTCTGGGGAAGTCCGGAACCCTATGTCACCGAGGCTCATAGCCATGGCGTGAAGGTGATGGCGCAGGTTGGCAGTGTAGAAGAGGCCGTGATGGCGGCAGAGGCGGGGGTGGATGCCATAATAGTACAGGGTGCGGAGGCGGGCGGGCACGTCCGCGGTCATATATCTCTATCAGCATTTCTGCCCGTGGTCGTCGATGCGGTAAAGCCTGTTCCGGTCATCGCTTCGGGCGGAATAGCGAATGGCCGGGGCGTAGCGGCGGCCCTCGCCTGTGGTGCCCAGGCGGTTTCACTGGGCACTCGGTTTCTCGCCAGCGTGGAAGCCTGTGCCCATAATGAATACAAAAGGCGAATAGTAGATAGTAATTGCGAAGATACTGTGCGTACCGCGTTGTTCGATGTTGGGTGGCCGAGTGCGGATCATCGGGTACTCCGCAGTCGGGCACTTACGGATTGGGAGAAAGCCGGAAGCCCTCGACCTGGAGAGCGGCCTGGAGAGGGAACGTGCATCGGTACAATGCGGATGGCGGGAAAAGTTATATCCGTGCCGAAATATTCGGTGTTCCCACCGCTGGAGAGTTTTGCAGGTGATGTCGAGAATATGGTGTTATACGCTGGAGAGTCTTGTGGCTTAATTTATGATATTAAACCCGCTGGACAAATTGTGCGGGAGATATCAGCTCAGGCAGAGACTACGCTTAAGGAGCTTCCGGCTCTGTACCTTTAGACCAAGGCAGAAGGACGAAAGGTGGATAAGCGATGAAACGATTGGACCGCAAAGTAGGTTTGGTGACGGGTGGAGGCTCAGGAATTGGCCGGGCGACGTGCCGGCTTTTTGCTGAGGAAGGGGCCCGTGTTGCCGTCGTAGACTTTGATGAGGCGGCGGGCCGGAGGACTGTTAGCGAGATAGAGTCTAGCGGCGGCGCTGCCTTTTTTGTCGGAGCGGACGTTTCGCGCCCACGGGATGTACAGGCAATGATCGCGGCAACGATTGCTGATTCAGCGAGGATCGACATCCTTTTCAATAACGCGGGGGTGGAGGGACCCTCTGCCAAGTTCGAAAATTACCCTGAAGAGGCTTGGGAAAGAGTTATCGCTGTAGACCTTACTTCCGTGTATTTGGGTATTAAATATGTTCTACCCCACATGCTCGCTCAGGGCGGCGGTGTCATTCTCAGTACAGCTTCCGTTGCAGGACTCGTGGGATTTCCTGGTAGTGCCGCCTACTCGGCTGCCAAAGCGGGGGTGATAAATCTTACGCGGGTGGCTGCCTTAGAATACGCTAGTAAGAACATCCGAGTAAACTGCATATGTCCAGGAATTGTAGATACGCCTATGGTGGATCGCGTTGTGGGAGAGCGACCCCGTGGTAATGTTACTCGGATGGAGCCAATAGGGCGTCTTGGTAGTCCTGAGGATATTGCAAACGCAGCGTTGTTCCTCGCGAGTGACGAATCTTCTTTTGCCACCGGTGCGCCGTTTATCATTGACGGTGGTTATTTGGCACGGTAGTTGAGGAGTAGATGAGGGAAGCTTCAATTCTGTTTCTGTGGTGGGTGATCTTCGCTGGGACGCACACTGTTATGTCGGGCCAGTTGTTTCGGAGCAAACTACAGGGCGTTCTGGGTCCGCGAGGTTTTGTGACGCTCTATACGCTGATCGCTGTTGCCACGCTAACCCCTCTTTGCTGGTACTATGGCGAACATCGACACACAGGCCCTCAGCTATGGATAACCTTGTTTCCGTACATGATGAGCCGTGATTTGAACATTTTACTGATGGTTCTGGCCTTTGTACTTTTATTTTCCGGGCTTGTTCAGACGGCACCTAGCTCTATACTTTCTGGTTCCGAGCCTAAGGCCTACGGTGTGACCCGGCTTACCAGACATCCGGCGTTCGCGGCTTTTTTCCTGTTCGCCATCGCTCATCTTCTTGTCGCTGGTGCTCTAACGGACGTGGTTTTTTTTGGTGGCTTGGTGGTCTACTCGTGGTGTGGTGCGCTCCGGCAAGACCAACGTAAAATAGCTAGCGTTCCGGGATATGAGAGTTTTTGTGCAGAGACCTCTTTTTTGCCGTTTGGTGCTATCATCGGCGGACAACAACCATTCCCGCGTGGCGAGCTTAGATGGTCAGTGATTATTCTTGGTTTGGTAGTATTCTATCTTGTGCGGGCCTTTCACCCTATACTATTTGGTGGAATTCTTATGACATTGTAGGGTTTTAGGACTGTCGGCATGGATGTAGTTAGAAACCTATGGAATTGGTTAACGGGAATGCCGCAAGAACAGTTAGTCATTCTTGGGGTGACGGTAGCGGTGCTTGTTTCTGTTAGTCGAGCATTGCGGATATTTTTTTTGTTCGCTTGTCTCGTACTTTTTTGCTTATTCGTTGTCCCACTGTTGATCAGCACTTATAAGAGTTCCGATCTACCGGCGGCACTCGATGGAGCAATCAGGCAAGGAGTAGAGACCACCAAAAGCCTTTCTGAAAAAAACCAATAACGAACGTGCAGAGCGTCGAGAATAGACGATAAATATTTGCGTGACCTCTGAGAAAGGTCTACTTCGAGTACTCACGAGGAACGCGCTCGCTTCAAACTGTATTTGGGTCTAAGGGTACCGAGCGGCTTTGCGAGACTGACCACTGGTCACAGGGGTGTCTGATGGACGGCCGGAACTACGGCGCTCCGCCCTGGAGAAAGAGGGTATTATGGAAATTGAGAAGAAAATACAGCAACTGGGACTCGTTCTTCCGCCGAGTCCGGAACCAGTAGCTAACTATGTCCCAGTGGTACGAACCGGTAATCTGGTTTTTGTCTCGGGTCATGGTCCCGGGTATGTGGAAGATGGGAAGATGACATTTATTCGGGGGCGATTGGGTGCTGACATGGATGTTGATCAAGGGTATGCAGCAGCTAAACAGGTGGTATTAAACATTTTACGATCGCTCAAAAATGAGCTTGCGGATCTCGACAAGGTAAAAAAGATAGTGAAGTTGTTGGGGTTTGTGAACTGTACGAGCGAATTTCAAGACCAACCGGCAGTTATAAACGGCGCATCCGACACCCTCGTAGATTTGTTTGGGGAACGAGGTCGCCATGCCCGCTCGGCGGTCGGGATGAAACAGCTCCCGTTTGGTATAGCTGTTGAGATTGAGATGGTGGTGGAAGTAACCGAGTAAATGGAGTGGGCTCGGGCGATAACAACGTCGACGGTCAAATCGCACCATCGGGGTGAAGACACAATTATCGTGAGTTTCTGCCATCGACACAGGAGCCAGCCAGCCTAAGTAGCCGAAAACTTCTCCACAAGTGCAGTATTTGACTCCGCTTTCTCGAACGCTGAAAGAATGGCTTGTGTCGCGTCTACGGTTGGGAGTTCTGCTATTTGCCTGCGTAGTAGCTGAGACATTTTGAGCGTTGGAGCATCGAGCAGCTGTTCCTCTTTCCGCGTTCCGGACGCAGCGATGTCGATGGCGGGGAACAGGCGTCGCTCTGCCAACCTCCGATCAAGCAACAGTTCCATGTTGCCGGTACCTTTGAATTCCTGTGCGATGACCTCGTCCATGCGGCTTCCCGTATCGATGAGGCAAGTTGCGATGATCGTGAGGGAACCGCCGTCCTCGAGCTGGCGGGCAGCACCGAACAGTCTTTTCGGTATTTCCAGGGCGTTAGCATCTATGCCCCCGCTCATGGTCCGTCCGGTGGCAGTATTCAGGTTGTGGGCGCGTCCCAGACGGGTAAGAGAATCAAGGACGATGACGACGTCCTTGCCTTCTAAAACCGTCTCCACGGCTTTTTGTAGACAAATCTCCGATGTGTCTAAATGCTCTTCAAGCGAACGATCATTTGACGATGCAAAGACCTCGGCCGGGACTGCCCGCTTAAAGTCAGTTACTTCTTCCGGGCGCTCGTCGATAAGGAGGCTATACAGTATTGCTTCCGGCGCGCCATACGCTATGGCGATACAAAGATCCTTTAGAAACGTCGTTTTCCCGGTCTTGGGTGGCGCGAGTATGATAGCGCGCTGGCCAAAACCGATAGGGCAGAAAACGTCAAGCACGCGAATAGTCAACGGCGATTGCGGACCGACCAAATCAATTTTTCTGTTAGGAATAATGGGCACTCGCTCCTGAAATTGTTGTAGTGCTGGGGTTATGGGATGATCGCCATTGCGATTGCCGCGCCGGCCTTTCTGATTATGGTTGCGTCTACCTCGTCCACGTCTGTTATTGTTTCTCATTTTGTTTGTCTCGTCTTCGATGCGCAGCGTGAGACTGTGCGCTGGCGTCTTGCCACCCAGACCGGTCTGCTCGACTTAGGGCGCTTCCACATTGTCAGATTTTGTCAGCGAGATGATTCAAAATTAGACTCCGGCTAAGCTGTCTCTCAGTAGAGAGGCTTCTCCCGGGAACAACCTATGTGTACAAACATTTGTTAAGGCATGCAATCCTGCTGGGACTCGCCTGAGGCTCTTTCATCTTATTTTACCGTGCGAACCCTCTTCATTTGGTTGGGCGCCGCACACGCGTAAACGTGTGAAACCTATGGCTACTACACCTGCCCCTAGGGTAAGCGTAGTCTGCAGCCAGTCCGAAATGCCTATGTCAAGTCGAGAAATGCCCTGGCTAGCTAGGAAGGCTATTGAAAGACCGGTCAACGCCTCCCCAGCTATAAGGCCCGATGCGAATAGAACAGCAGGGTCGGCTGTCAATTTGTCCGCGGTGTTTTTTGGATTCTTAGGCCGGAAAAGCGCTAGCACGCCGCCTATGAAGATCGGAACCGATAACCCGAGGGGTAGATACATGCCTACTGCAATTGGCATTATGTGGACCCTAAAGTTTGCACGACTGTTTTTGAGCATTCGATCTGCTCCGACTAAAAGGAGAGCAATCGTAGCGCCTGTAGCTACGAGGTCCCACGGCAGCTTTTGGTCGCCGAAAAACCCCCGGGCAATACTTGCGAAGAGTCGGGCTTGAGGAGCAGGAAGTTCGGGACCCCCGATTCCACCGGGCGTGAAATCCTGCAGCATTTGTAGAGTAGGTGCCAGGATCACCGCAGCAACGGCTACCCCGGCTACCTGCATTACCTGTTGTTTTTTTGGGGATGCTCCTACTAGATGGCCAGTCTTAAGATCATTGCATATGTCACCTGCTGTACATGCAGTGCAGCAAACGATTGCGGCGATTCCTAAGGATGCCATTAAACCTGCAGGACCTGTAAAGCCGACGAGGACCAAAAAAAGCCCGCTGATGAGAACCGCCGTTATTGTCATACCCGAGACAGGGCTGTTTGAGTTGCCGACTAACCCTACGGTGTGACACGCGACAGCAGTGAAGAAAAACGCTGAAGCTAGCATCAAAAAGGTTGCGAGGAGGGTAATCTGAAAACTCAATGTTAGATGAAAATACACACAGGCTACGAGAACAATGCAAAGGAGCGTTAGCGAAATCACCCAGGGCGCGGAAATATCGGGACTGTTGAAATCTTTGGATACTCTTAGGCTGAGACCCCTAGCGTCTTTGAATAGAGCGGAGACAATGCTGTAAATGTACCCCCGTACTTCTCCCAGGGCTACGAACCCGCCTACAACCATGGCTCCCACGCCGATGTACCGGATATGTTCCGACCACAACAGGTAGGCATGTTCGACCAACCCTCCTGCGCTCGTCATAGAGATGCTTAAGGTTGGCAAGGCCAGGACCCATCCTATGACTCCTCCGCAAAAGACGAGTACTGCCACGTTGAAGCGCACGATTATTCCGATGCCCAACAGTGCCACGGACATATCGCCCCCGAAATAAAAGAGCGCCCGCCCCATTAGCCAGGCGCTTTCCAATGTGCCTTTAATAATGCCTAAGAAATCTACCGTGGCTTTGAAGATACACCCGAATAGCGTGCCCTGGAGGACAAGACTGCCTGAATCCGAATTGGCGCTCTTCTCCTTTCCGGCCCGGAGGACTGCGGCGCATGCTACGGCTTCAGGAAATATTAGATTAAGTTCACGATCGGATTCTTTTTCCGATGCGATGAAAATCTTTCGCATCGGTATCATGAGTAGGACCCCGAGCAGGCCGCCCGTGAAGGAAATCAAAGCGGTGAGAGTCCAGCTAAAATCCTGCCAGACCCCGACAATGACTAATGCGGGAACGGTGAAGATGATACCAGCGGCAAGAGATTCCCCTGCGGATGCCGCCGTTTGAGCTTGGTTAGCCTCGAGAATAGAAGCCTCACCGAACAGGTATTTTAGTACCATCATAGAAAGAACAGCCGCAGGAATAGATGCCGAAACAGTCATTCCTACCTTGAGGCCTAAGTAGACGTTCGCTGCGGCCATGATTATGGCCAAAGCCAGCCCAATGCATACCGCTCTACTGCTTAGTTCTTTTTGCATGGACTCTTAGGGCCCCGAAGGGTGATCTATACCGGCACATTTGTCGTACTGGGAATCTTAGTTGCGGAGGAATTAAAATCAAAGGCGGTCGGTACGTTATCGCCTGCCTTTAGCCGGGTCCAGCGGTACATTTTCTTTAGGCCTGGGCTCTTCCGGCTAGCTTCACGGACGTCTCGAAGGATGCATGCGCGAAAACACCCACCTACCACAATTCGGATTCGTAGCCTCCCTTCTCGAAATGGCGGCTCCGTGACGGCGTCGGGAAGTATGCATGACCGTTGCCGTTCCGGGATTTTGTGGGGGTACTGGGAACTGTTTTTCGCAATTATTGTTGGAGTAAACAGTTCTTAATTTTGGCCATTCCAACGGTCCCAGTGTGTCACTTCTTTCGCAGGCGATCGCTTTGCGACTTTTGGTTCCCCTCCAGTAAAGTAGGCTACGGGCAACAGAACACACTGTGTCACCGTGTCCGGAATACCAAGTAACGTTGAAACGTCCGAAGCGTATTTGAGGTGCAATGTTGTCCGGCAACTCCCTAAAACCGCGAGCCCTGGCTGCAAGTATAAAAGACCATGCGGCCAGAAGGACGGACCCGTATGCGGTTGCTTGATGAAATGGTGACACATCCCGCATTTCGGCTTCCAGGCAGAAAAGAAGCAATACGGGGACTTCGCCAAGGTGATCAGCCAAATATGTTGCGGATTCAATCATGCGCTTGTCCGCGGTTGAGCGCGTTCCGGTTGTCGTATTTCGCTCCGTTTTTTCAATATCGGTCCAATACTGTTGGAAGGCCATTTCTGTAAATTTCGGCTACTCCTTTGCGCTTATAGGCATTCCTTACCACGATAAAGTGCCATTTCTGGGGATTCGTTCCTCTCGGGCTCTGAAAGGCTATGTCCAAGCACTCTTCGATTATTCTTACCGGAACGTGCTTTGTGAGATCGAGTCGCTTCCGGAAAGAGCGTGTCGTCGTCAAAAGCCTATCGCATATTTGAACGTCTAGTCGGCCGTTCATAAAGTCTCCATCCGCGGGCAGTCACCCCGTCCTTCTGAGAGGAAAGTTTACCTTCCGAACAAGATGGTAACAAGCGGCTATATAAAAATGCCGACCCTACCGGCGTATTAAGTAAAGGTCTTGACAAGGTATTGTGATAATGAAAATGATTTTCAATATCAAGAGAAAAATGCCCTATATGACATAGAGCGGTGTCTGGGAAACTAGTGCTAGAGCGGAAGGAAAGGTTTTGTCTCACGGAGGTAGTTGTAAGAGAGAGGAAACGGTTCAGCGTGGGTTTGTGTGTTGCTGGTTGGAAAGTTCAGGTAAAAGTGGGCGCTTGTTGTGCGGTATTAGGGTTTGTCCTGATGGGGTCGGCGTTCGCGCAGGCGATGGTTATCTATTCGAAAGAGGAGGCATTGGAGATTGCCTTTCCTCTTGCGGAAGAGGTGATCGCCAAGAGTTTCTTTCTTACGCCGGGGGAGCTGGCTCAGGTAGCGGAGAAGGCGCGGGTGAAGATGGATTCGAAGCTGGTAACCTTTTATGTCGGGTACGCGGAGGGAATAGCACAAGGGTATGCTTTCATTGAGACGCATATAGTTAGGACCTTTCCCGAAACTTTTCTTGTTGTAATTTCTCCCGGAGGCACTGTGGAGAAATTAGTAGTGTTAGCGTTTTATGAACCGCCTGAGTATCTCCCTTCCGATAGATGGCTGAAACAGTTCTCAGACAAGAGGCTGAGTGCCGAGATGCGGCTACGACGGGGAATACACGGAATTATGGGATCGACGTTGACGGCGCAGGCGGCCACGAGTGGGGTAAGGAAGGTCTTAGCTCTTTTTGAACTGCTTATAGAGGAGCAACATTGACGTGCGTTTTGTAGTTACCGCGGAATGGTCAAAAAATCGGCTGCTTCAAATGATAATTGTAATATTTATCATCTATGTGGCCGGCCTCTGGCTTACGAATGCGCTCCTTTACTTTGCGAAGATGGGGCTGACCTACATGTCAGTTACCGAGTATTATTTAGGCTCAGAGGACCGGTTCCTGCAGCCTCGTAGTTATCAAGGGATGCTAGAGGTTGCGCACTTTCATTTGTTCGCGATGGGTCTCTTGCTTCTCACCCTAACCCATCTCATGCTTTTCGTGCCGCTAAGACCAGGATTAAAAGCTTGGTTGATAATTATCCCCTTTTTTTCAGCTCTTATGAATGAAGGCGCTGGATGGCTAGTCCGATTTGTCCATCCTCTATTCGCCTACCTGAAGATCGCCGGTTTTCTTCTCCTAGAATTTAGTCTTGCGGTTCTGATTGTATTGTGCCTTTGGGCAATAGGGTCAGGTTCCCCAGGCAATTATGACAGGGGTGGTCGCGAACGACCCGACGAAGATCCAGAGCCGAACCGTACGCGAGGATCTTTGCGCAAGAGAGGAGCTGACTGATGCGAACGGAAACGACGCTAGTACCCGCTCCTTGGGGGGTGTGTGGACTGCGACGTGTCCTGGGGCTCGTAGGCATGTGTTTTGCCTTAATGGGTACGACCGCCGGTGGAGATTGCCACATCGATGGTCATTACGTGATGGGTACTGTGTTCCAAATGACGGTGTGCCCAACTGGTGGTGTTCGGGAGGCCTCGTCGACAACGGTAATTGAGGAGGTGTTTCGCGAGGTGGAACGTTTGGATGCGCTGTTAACTACGTATTCCTCCTACGGCCCAGTAGTGCGTCTCAATGAAGGCGCTGGGCTCGGGTTCCAGACGGTTCCCGAACAACTCGCCGAAATACTTCGGATTTCACACAGCTACACAAAAAAAACGCGGGGGGCTTTCGATGTCACTGTCGGGCCATTGTTATCCCTTTGGCGTAGTGCTGAACACTCCGGGCGGGTACCCTCTCGCAGCGCTATTGGGAGGGCGTTGACGTCGGTTGGGAGTGACAAAATGGAATTTCAGGGGCTAAATGATGTGGCGTTGAGGCAACCGGCAATGTCCCTTGATCTCGGGGGTATAGCCAAAGGCTACGCGTTGGATCGGGTGGTTCAAGTGCTGCGTGAGAGAGGGGTTGGGGATGCTCTGCTCAATTTTGGCCATAGCAGCCTGTGGGCTTTAGGGTCTCCTAGTGACACGGATCGCTGGCGACTGTTGTTACGTTGGCCGAGTGGTAAGAAAATAGGCGTAGCAAGTTTCTCGGACCACGCCGTGTCTATTTCAGGGACATACGGCAGCACGACTGCTATCGAAGACCGCCGCTACGGCAACATAATCGACCCACGTAGTGGCGAACCGGTCGGCCGTGATCTCTTGGCCTGTGTTGTAGGGCAAAATGCCGCGGAGGCGGAGGCATTGAGTACGGCGTTGTTAATTATAGGGGAGTTGAGCGGTATCGAGTTGCTGGAGAGTATTGACGGGGTAGAAGGTATGCTTATTGAGTCGAACGGCGGTGCTTGGACGACGACAGGGTGGGAGCAAGCAAGTCGGTTTTCTTTGCTATAAAAAGGAGCGGAGCAAAATGCATAACAGCGAAGTAGTGATGTCAATAAGGGATCTTGAAGGAGAAAATAGCAAGGCGTTGGTAGGTGAATCTGCCTTGGAAGTAGTCCTGAAATCCGAGACGACGGGCGATTCGACAATAGAGATCCGAAAGCTGCATTGGGGAACAGGTGTAGGATGGTGCCCACAGCAGACTTTGATTCTCAGTACCGAAACGGCGGAAGCGCTCCTCAGGACACTGCAAAAACACAGGTCGAAGTGGAAAGGCGGGTCCTTATCTCGAGGCAAAGTTGTCCCTTTGCGTTCTCCGGAATAAGACGTGCAATGAACAGTAGGTTTAAGAAACGTTCGACTAGGCAGGGGATGAAAGAAGAAAAGGTAAGCTGATACCTTGGATAAACGTAACTCGTATGGTACTCCGTTGGCGGACACTTTCAATAAATTGAGCCGCCACACGCGAACATACGCAGGGACTGAAAGCAGCTGTGAACAGGCGCATCGCAATCGTTGGTGCTGGACCCGCCGGGTTGACGGCGGCTTACGAACTTCAAAAACTTGGGCTTAGCTCAACTATTTTGGAAGCAGACGAACAGGTTGGTGGACTATCCCGGACCGTCAAATACCGTGGTTACAGGTTCGATGTCGGGGGGCACCGCTTCTTTTCTAAAAGCTCGTTAGTCAATTCGCTTTGGAAGGAAATTCTCGGGGAGGATTTACTCCTCAGGTCTCGCCTGTCCCGGATCCATTATCGGGGGCACTTTTTCGATTATCCACTCAGGCCACTGAATGCGCTTTGGGGTCTTGGACCGACAGAGTCCGTGAAGGTGATGCTGAGCTACGCTAAAGCCAAAGCACTTCCAGACAGAGACGAGCAGAATTTTGAACAGTGGGTCTCTAATCGTTTTGGCAGGCGGTTGTATAGAATCTTTTTCAAGACATACACAGAGAAAGTCTGGGGCATGAGCTGCTCAGAGATCTCTGCCGATTGGGCTGCCCAGAGGATCAAGAACTTGTCTCTCGGCGAGGCGATACGGGCAGCCTTATTTAGAAGCCAGCGGAACAAAGATGGCCAAATTATAACGACGCTTATCGATTCCTTCAGGTATCCTCGCCTGGGGCCAGGTATGATGTGGGAGCGCTGCGCTGAGAAACTTGATCGGCTCGGATCCA
The DNA here is from genome assembly GCA_964460065.1 of uncultured Enterobacteriaceae bacterium. Taxonomy (GTDB): domain Bacteria; phylum Desulfobacterota; class Binatia; order Bin18; family Bin18; genus Bin18. Next base: position 12,758 of record CAYWPF010000017.1, on the reverse strand, counting down.
AAACGATTCGCGGTGTTAACATTGAAAAGGTTTGTGTTTATGAGAGCCGCGTGGTTTCCCTGGTTGGAAGAGACCGTTACGGAGAGAGGATGGAGTTAGACGCTGATGATTTCATTTCCTCGATGCCTTTAGCGCGTCTTGTCAGCAGCTTAGATCCGTTGCCTCCGGCCGAAGTAATCAGGGCGGCGCAAGCGTTACGTTACCGTGACTATTTGACAGTTGTGCTCATTGTTCGGCGCCGAGAAGTGTTTCCGGACAATTGGATCTATATCCACTCACCACACGTAAGGATGGGACGTATTCAAAACTATAAAAATTGGAGCTCGGAAATGGTCCCGAATGCCGATCGGACGGCGCTGGGGCTGGAATACTTCTTATGGAACAGTGACGACATGTGGGCTTGGCGAGACGAGAGATTGATTGAGTTTGGTAAAGGGGAGTGTGTCCAGCTAGGCCTAATCTTGTCCGATGAGGTTGTAGACGGCGCGGTCGTTCGAATGCGAAGAGCGTACCCCGTCTACGATAGTTTCTATAGGCGAAATGTCACGCTGATTAGGGAATATCTGGCGACGTTGGTTAATTTTCAGACTATCGGCCGTAATGGACTGCACCGATACAATAATCAAGACCATTCAATGTTAACGGGCGTGTACGCGGCTCGAAATGCCGTCGGTGAACAGAATGACGTCTGGGCAGTGAATACGGAAGCCTCGTATCATGAACAAGGGAACGGTGCCGAGGGTGCTTCAACTGACCGGGAGGTGCCCAGCGGTGTTTAGTCTGCGTCAGTCGCAGTTGTCTTGCCTTCTATCACTCAGGCTGGGGCAACGACTCGAGTCTGGTAGCCAACATTAGGCATGTTTAGGACTAGCGTTTGATGCGAACTCATCTCACGAAAATGGTGGCGAAGGATACTGTACCAGTGTCCTATTCGATGCAGTTGGGAAAAGAGCGAGTCGAACTCAGCCAAATGTTAGGGGAGTAAGTGCGCTTCTCTTTTTCTTGAGAATTCCGATGTACAGCGTGCGGTAGGAAGACCAACCGCAGCTTCAGTCAAGGGCATTGTTATTCGTGCTTCAGGAGTCTCCCGCAGTGTGACATTTGCATCGTCAAACCCGAGCTGTGCCATTATCACGAAGGCACCTGTCGGGAACCTTCCTGGGGTGAGTCCCACTGTTTGAAATCGCATTATGTGTATCTCGCAAACTCGTCTTCGTTGAAAGTAGGCATCACACATGCCACCCAGATTCCAACTCGGTGGCTGGACCAAGGAGCCGTTCAAGCGTTGCCAATTTTTAGGGTTCACAGTCGCATGCAAGCAGGTCTCGTTGAGGTTGTCTTCAAAACTAGGGTCACCGATCGCACGAACTGGAGAAAGATGTTGAAGGGCCCCCCGGTGCACGAAAATATGGAGGCAAAACGGGATGAGCTGTTACACGGGCTGGCTGACGAGCTGAAGAATGTTCCGGGCGCCAGCGGAGAACATTCTCCTGTCCAACTATTTGAAAAGGCTAGGGTCTTCGAATACCCCGTCGCGCGGTATCCTAAGATTGTCAAGTCCTTAAATTTCGACTCCCAATCCACGATAGAAGGGGTTCTTGAGGGCGTGAAAGGCCAGTATTTAATGCTGGATACGGGCGTGCTCAATATACGAAAGTTCACAGGGTACCAGGTTGAGTTTTGCACTGACTAAAAATAGTGCCTTGCGACGTAGCGGCTCGGCGGTACATTTGTCTTCTTGAACCTAAAGGACTTTACCGGGCCCAACCGAGCCACCGTTCCAGAAGGGATTTGACGGTCGGTGTCAGTCGAGTCCTGTTGTAGGCATCCGCGAGCCGTTTGATTACCTCACCCTGCGTAGGGTACGGATGAATGGTTTTGGACAGAGCGCTAAGACCGACGCCCGAGTTAATGGCCAGAGTCACTTCAGAAATCGTCTCACTTGCATGTCGACCAACAAGGGTTGCGCCTAGGATTTTGTCCCCATTGGGGCGTGTGAGGATCTTAGCCAGGCCGATAGTGTCCCCGTCGATAACGGCACGGTCGACTCTGGTCATCTCTTCCGAAAAAACACGCACAGGGATCCCTAGCGCCGCGGCATCCTGTTCTGTCATCCCTACCTGGGCTAGCTCGGGACTAGTGTAGACGCACCTAGGGACCGTCAAGGAGCTGGCTCTAGCTCGACCGCAGAACAATGAATTCTGGACAACGATGCGGGCCATGGCGTCTGCCACATGCGTAAACTGTGCGTGCCCACAGATGTCGCCGGCAGCAAAGATGCGCCGATTCGATGTACGAAGTCTGTCGTCAACTACGACGCCAGTATTCTGATCGAAGTCTACGCCGACCGTTCCAAGATTTAGCCCGTCGACGTTGGGGGTCCGGCCGACCGCGATCACTACTTTATCGACCCGGAGAAAAGTAGGATTTCTTCTGTTAACGATTTTGAGCACCGTGTCGGGGCCTTCCTTCCCGATCTGAGTGATAATTGAACCAGGCAGAATTGTGACGCCGTCCCGCGACAATGAGGAATCTACTAGCCCAGACGCATCCTCATCTTCTTTCGGAAGAATAGTCGATGCCGACTCCAACAGAGTGACGTGCGAGCCGAACAAGGTGAAGGCTTGAGCTAATTCGCAACCAGCGGGACCTGCGCCTATGATCGCGAGCCGCTCGGGTAAATCACGTAACGAAAAAAGAGTCTCATTGGTGAGATAATCGACGTGTTCCAGTCCGCTAATACTAGGCAAAGATGGGTGGGTCCCTGTGGCGATAACAGCGCGATGAAACTTTAGTCTTTGGGTGCCGACCTGGGCAGTTTGGGAATCAATGAATGATCCGTCCCCAAGGAAGACGTCGACCCCCAATTCCTCCTGGTAACGCTTTGCAGAATCGTTGAGGCTTATCTGCGAACGCAAAGAGCGCATTCTTTCCATGACCGAAGCGAAGTCGATCTCCGTGCCGTGGGGAACATTCACGCCGTACTGGCCCGCTTCTCGGACGGCTGCAACAGCACGTGAAGAGCGAAGCAGTGATTTAGACGGTACACAACCAGAATTCAAGCAATCTCCTCCTAGATGGGCTCGTTCCACCAACGCTACTTTCGCTCCTAAGCCGGCTGCGCCCGCCGCGGCGATTAATCCGGCCGTCCCACCTCCGAGGACGACCAGGTTATAGCTTGGTGCCGGCTTCGGGTTTTGCCAATCCTTGGGGAAGACATTGGCGGCTAATTGTTGGTCATGGGTTGTCGGCCTTAGTCCTCGCTGACGCATAGTCATTCTCCTGTAAACCTAAGTACAGCTGACAAGTTGAGGTGCGCTATCGCGGCAAGATCGTATGGTGCCGTGCAGACACGTATAGCCGGATTTTGTGTCTATCCGATTACCCGGGACATCGACGCCGTGAAACAAGAGTTTCTGTTCCTGTGGAAGGCTTGTCTGCAACGTCTTGCCTATTGGCTGCTTTCAGCCCAGCAGTCTTTGAAGGGGTTGATGTAGTACGCGTTGAATTTATGAGAGCTCAATTGCCGTAGGGGTCCCGTCTTCTTGTACACGTCGTCGCCACTAGTGTTCGTCAAGCTGTTGCCTTCTTGGTCAGTGCGCAGTTCCAGGCAGAAAGTACCCGAGGCGTGTCTCTCATCAAACCGAAGGACATTGTTTTGTATACGCGGGCCAGGATTTGATGACAGGATGCAGTATTTATCGATTGTGAGTGGGTCATCTATGCTTTTAGCGGCGGTGAATATTGAGTATCTAGGGAGTATTACCAAAAGGCTTTCTCGAGTGATATGCCTAGGGCCGTCGGTTTCCTTTTGTCGGGGGGGAAGGAATGCCAAAGCGCAATCAACAAGAGTACGATAAAACCGCAGCAAAGTATTACGACTGGAACTCTCCCGGAGTAGAGGGAGATGTCGGATTCTATCTAGAAGAGGCCAATGGCATTGAAACACCGACCCTCGAAGTGGGCTGTGGCACGGGAAGGGTGTTGTTTCCCCTTGCCGAGGCCGGGGTCGAAGTGGTCGGACTTGACCGTGCCGTACAGATGTTGGGCGTGGCACGGAGAAAGCTGTCAAAGCTAAACGATCAAGTGCAGAGTCGGATTGAACTCGTACAAGGGGATATGAGGAATTTCTCACTCCGCAGGCAGTTTGCATTGATCATCATCCCTTATCGATCTTTCCAACACCTTGTTACACCGAAGGATCAACGACGAGCGCTTAGCGTTATACATGCGCATTTGACAGAAAGGGGACGGCTTGTCTTTAATATTGCGGATCCAGATGTTCGGACCATGTCATATTACCAGTCTAATGTCGGCCAAACAGCTCACAAAGAAGCGGAATTTAGAGACCCAAGTAATGGGAACCGTGTGATTGAGTGGGTGGTTCGGAACTATGATCCGGATCTGCAAGTGTTGGAACAGGATACCGTTTTCGAAGAGATCAATGACCGAGGCCACGTCCTCATGAAAACATATGTCCCACTTCGGTTGCGGTACACCCATCGGTACGAGATGAGATATCTCTTGGAGTTGGCTGGTTACAAAGTAGAGCAGTTGTATGGCGGTTTCGACCGTAGGTCTTTTGGCCACGGAGGGGAACAGATTTGGGTTGCGCGGAGGACCTCATAATCGTTAGTTTATGTTTAGTTAAGGAGATCTCAAAATGACACGGTTGGCAGATGTTGTTGTCATTGGTGCTGGTGTGACGGGGGCGAGCATTGCGTTCAATCTGGCAAAATCTGGGGTCACTAATGTGGTCGTCTTGGAAAAGAATACTATCTGTTCTGGAGCGACAGGCCGAAGTTCTGCCTGCATTCGCCAACATTATTCTACCGAAGTAACAGCGCGCATGGTACACCGGAGCTTAGCCGTCTTTGAAAACTTTGATGACTTGGTCGGTGGTTCCGCGGGGTTTGTGCGAACGGGGTATCTCATGGGCGTACCCCAGAGAAATTTGCACGCACTAAAAAATGTTTTGGAGATGCAGCGGAGGGTGGGCATCAATACGCAGCTGGTATCGCCCTCGGAGATCAAGGCTATTGAACCGCGCGCGCGGACCGATGATTTTGCCGGTGGCGCGTGGGAGCCGAATTCCGGTTATGCCGATCCGGCTGATACGACAGCTTCCTTTCTGAGACGAGCCCGTGAACTCGGTGTCGAGGTACACCAGGGCGCTGAAGTGGTCGGCCTTGGACTAGATGCCGGCAGGATATCGGAGGTTCGGACTCCATCAGAGAGATTTGTGACGAACACCGTTGTAGATGCCGCTGGCGCTTGGGGTGACCGTGTTGCGAGTATGGTGGGAGTGGAGATTGACCTCACTGTTTGCCGTCATAACATTTGCTTTGTGAAGCGACCAGATATCGCTTCAGCCCGCCATGCCATGTTTTATGATTTTGTGAATCAGATTTATACGAGACCGGAAGGGCGAGACCTAACATTGGTGGGCTCTTTGGATCCGGTCGAAGTTGCCGATGTAGTGGACCCGGACCGTTACGACCATGGTATCAGCTACGATAAGACGGTGGAAATGACTGGTCGAGTTACCCACCGATTCCCGCCTTTTGAAGCCGGAAGCTTTCATAGTGGGTACTCCGGGTTTTTTGATGTGACGCCCGATTGGCATCCGATACTGGACGCGGTGCCCCACGTGACCGGGTTCTATTTGGCGGTGGGCTTTAGTGGCCATGGCTTTAAGCTGGCGCCAGCGGTAGGAGAAATGGTTTGTAGTCTCATTATGAATGGTAAGGCGCCGGACTCGGATGTGGCTGCATTCGGATTTAGTCGCTTCGTAGAGAAGAACCCTATCGTGGGAATGTATGACGGGGGCCTAATGGGTTAATCGACCCGCGTTATTCCTGCGGTGTTTCCTTTCATACGTTCGGATCAATAAGGCCTGTGCGATTTGTGCCGCATGCGGGGCTATTTATCGCTGCCGGGAAACGGTCGAACGGCCTGTACAAAAGGCGGTAAGAGAGTGTAACTGTTGAGTTGGGAGATAGCGCATGAAGTTTGGGGTACACGTAAACAGCGGCGGAGCCGTGGTGGATGCCGTGGTCCTTCGCGATTTTGCTGTTTTGGCCGAAGAATCCGGATGTTCCGCGATTCTGATTGGAGACCACCTTCTGCCGGCTCGAAATATAAAAACGCCGTTCCCTTTGGACTTGGAAGCTCCCCCATTGCATGTCTACCAGCAACATGACTGGCCCGACTGCTTTACGACCCTCGCTTTTCTAGCGGCGCTTACCAAGCGTGTTCGGTTGGGTGTTAGTGTTATCATACTCCCTTACCGGCACCCTGTGGCCGTAGCGAAAATGTTGGCAACGCTCGATTGTCTGTCTGACGGTCGCATCGTGTGTGGCGTGGGTGTCGGTTGGTTAAAAGATGAATTCGACTTTCTGGGGATACCATTCCAGGATCGAGGCATTCTTAGCGAAGATTGTCTGCGGGTGATGAAGGCTCTATGGACTGACTCATATCCACGACTGGAAACGCGGTATGGCGTGATTGACCGAGACGTAAATTTTGGGCCTCGCCCGATTCAGCATCCTCATCCACCTATTTGGGTCGGGGGCAATACCATGAGAGCATTGAACAGGGTAGCTCGTTGGGGTGACGGATGGCAGCCCGTATTTCTTTCGCCCGCCGATATAAAAGCAAAGAGAAAAATCCTTACAGGCCTACTGGACAAGTATGAACGACCGAGTGCCCGGATCGCTATTTCGACCTTGGTAAATTGGGATATTTCCGCCGACGAGGCTAGGCAATTTCGGTCCGCAGGCGTTCAGGAATTGTTCATGCTAACGACGACGGATAAGCCAGACGAACTTTTTGACCAGTTGCGCGGGTTTGCGGCGACGTGCAAGAGCCTGGACGTCCACTAAAGGAGCAAAAGTATGGCGCGTATTATTGATGCCGACAGTCATTTTATGGAGCCGCTCGATCTTTGGGAGCGATATATAGATCCTAGATTTCGGGAGCAGTGTCTGCGTTTTGAACGAGATAGCGAAACTGGAAGTTGTACCGTAGCAATTGGAGATCTCCGAATAGACCATTCCGGCGGTCTTACTATAGAAGAATTATTGGGCGTCGCGGTAGGGTATGGCCAAAAGGAGGACGGGCAAGGTCTCCAGTCTTTTGATACCACGGAGGCGTTTGACCATTCCCTTGAAGACATGGACAGCCGAATCGATTTTCTGAACGCTCAAGGGATAGAAGGGCAATTTATTTACCCGACGTTGGGGCTTTTGTGGGAGGAGTTGGTAGAGGACGCCGAACTCGCCGCCGCTCACTGTCGTGCCTACAATAGGTGGGCGATTGATGTGTGTCGGAATCATCTGGACCGACTCTTTCCACTCGGGCATATCTCTCTCAGGCATCCGGATGCCGCGGTAGACGAACTACGTTATTTGGCCAAGTCCGGGCTACGGGGGGCGTTTGTGGGTGCCCTCCCAATCGAGGGCAAGAGCTTCGGTCATCCTGATTATGACCGTGTTTGGGCGATGGCAGAGCAGCTAGACATTGCCATTGGCCTGCATCTCGTCGTCCACTCGAAATACGTCGGTAACGAATGGTACCGCGACACCGACCCAGGCTTTATGTATCTGAGTATGAACGTCATCCAAGATCCGCGGATGGCCTTGACTACCATGGTTTACGATGGGGTGTTTGAACGCTATCCCAAATTACGAGTAGCGACTATTGAAGCTGCTAGCGGTTGGGTAGCGGAATGGATAGATCGACTCGATTATAGGTACAGTTATATGGGCCATACCTGCCAGATGAAGCGACCCGCTAGCGAGTATTTCGACCGGAATATCTGGATCTCGGCGGATCCGACGGAACGAACGCTCCCCTACATGGTTGAGCTTTTAGGAGACGCTAAGTTTTTCGTAGGGTCGGACTACCCGCATGCGGAAGGATTCACGGATCCGGTCAAGACTACGCGCGAGTCTCTTTCTCGTTTGCCCAAAGCGTCCGTCGACAGAATTTTAGGAGAGAATGCTGCCGAATTTTTCGGGATTGCGTGATATATTCTGTGCCAGATGACGTGGCTAACCAGTTTATGGTTACCTAAACATTGGGCTTGGCAAGGAAGGAAAGATCTCTCGACCTGCTATGTTCGAGTTCTGTCCGATGAGCAAGTGAGGTCTGAGTAAGACCTTCTGGTTCGCAAGAGTGCTCCTGTTAAACCCGTTGCGAGCGAGACGTTCTGCTGTTCGAAGCTGGCATCTACGAACGCTTGCTTGACTATTTGGACGGCGTCAAATGCGTCGTTAAAGAGCTGTTCCACTTCATTGAATAGAGTATCCTCTGGTTGCTCACGCTTAGGGTGCTCAAATGCGTAAAGAGCGCCTATTAGTTGTTTCGTTACCTGGGACAGGGCGAATAGTTGCGAGGAGTTGTCTTTGAGTAACGAATGTTTGTGCAGGAATAGGCTACGCAAAAAGCGGCAGTATTGCTCCCGATGATTTTGAAGCATTTGAAGACTTTTTAAAAAGTTGTCTGACAGGGTTTGTTCGATGGTGGACATTGCTGGCGCCCCCGGCTCTAAATGGAACTTAACGAACACACTAACGTAAAACCGGGAGGTAGTGCTATCATGGGACACAAGCTGTAAAGTGTATGACCAACGTTGAAGGTATGCCTTGGCCAATATAGAATACTCCAACAAAGGTTGACTATGCGAATTGGTCTTGTAACAGACACACACCTGCCGAGCACTAGGCGCGATCTGTGGGACGAAGTGAAAACCGTCTTTGATGGCGTGGATTTAATATTGCACGGGGGTGATATCGTCTCATGCCACGTACTTGATTGGTTGGAAAAAATCGCACCAACCGTGGCATCGAGAGGCAACAACGATGCCGGCTGGACGGACTCCCGATTGGAAGACGTCCAATGGACAACAATCTTGGGCTGGCAAATTGTAATGGTACATGACATGGAGCCGGAAGAACGGCCCATCTCGATCCTGGAGGAGAAATATTTGAACGGCAAACATGCGGACATCATGATCACTGGGCATACCCATTTCGAACGGCTTGATTGTCGGGAAGGGGTACTTCAGATCAACTCAGGCAGTGCGACGCACCCGCATCTTTGGTCTACTCGCTTGGGCACGGTGGGTCTTCTGGACGTAACCGCCGAGAAAGCAGCCGTTGAGATTCTTCGACTGGGTGAAAGTCCTGGCCTTAAGAATCCTGGTAAAGAATTATTTGTAGCGGTAACTAAGAATGACAACAATGAAGTTGTGACGAGCGGTAAATAAGCTATGGTGCCGGCATTTAACCACCGGGCCTTTTGTGGGCTTAGATATCGTTGACTTGTGTGATCCCATATCGCCGCATTTTCCGATAAAGAGTCGCCCGATGTATGCCCAGCTGGTTTGCCGCCTGTGCAATTTTGCCGCGGGTTCTCTTCAAGGCTTCCCGGATCAAATCTTGCTCGTTATCCTTGATTGAACCACTTTTTTGAGGGCCGTCTACTTCATTGGTTTCTGCGAGTTCCGATGGGAGCGACTCCGGTGGAATAGTCCGCCCAGTTATATTGTGCGCAGCACGCAATAGGACATTCCTCAATTCTCGAACATTGCCCGGCCAACCGTGTCGGCTCAAAGCCGTGATGGTGGAAGGGAGGATTTTTAGATGTGCGAACCCCATTTGCTCCAATAGGGCGTTTGACAAAGATTCTAGATCTTCAGCCCGTGCGCGTAGGGGAGGAATTTCTATAGGAAATACCGCCAGACGGTGATACAAATCGTGACGAAACTCGCCTTTTTCGACGGCTGCTTTCAGAGGACTGTGGGATGCAGCGATAACTCGTATGTTGACTGGAATAGGATTCTGTCCACCCACCCGAGTGACTTTCCCTTCCTCAAGTACGCGGAGGAGGCTGATTTGCATTTTGATCGGCATCTCCGCGACCTCATCAAGAAAAAGAGTGCCTTTGTGAGATAATTCGATTTTGCCTTTCCGCCCTCCGCGTGCAGCTCCGGTGAAGGCACCCTCTACGTACCCGAACAATTCGGCTGCGAGTAGTTCATCGTTCGTGACGCCGCAGTTGACCGCGACAAAAGGCCCTGCGGCCCGGATGCTAGCAGTGTGAATTCCTTGCGCTAATAATTCCTTGCCCGTTCCGGATTCACCGAGTAGTAAAGTCGGAAAATCGTGGGTTGCCGCCTGTCGGGAAAGCTTCAGACATGCCCTGAACACATCCGCCGAACCGATTAGATCTTCAAAGGTATGCGTGGCATTCCAGGAATTTGTGTCCAATTGTCGATGAACAGTCTCCTTCTGTTGCCCAAAAGGGATTATCAGTATTGTCCCAGCTGATTTGTCCCCGTCGCGAACCGAAACGGATTTGAGGTGCAAGGGCTCCGACCGGCCTTTAATGTTCCACACAAGGGATTGGCGGGAATCTTTCTCTTTTGGGGTAAGCTTTGACAGATCCTCTGTTTGGATTTCCTTTATGGCCTGCAATTTGCAATGCAGCATTCTCTCAGGTAGCAGGGAAAACGATCGGGTAGAGGGCGAAATTGCACACACTTCGCCGGTAATATCGACCGCTAGGAGAGCATCGTTCTCGTGATGATGCTCGAAGCGATGGTATTCTTCCAACAGAAACAGTCGGGATGCAAGCCGTTTTTGGTCGAGCCGTTGTTGTATCTGTTCGGCAATCTCGACGACCATTTCCATTGCGTGAGGATGCGTAATCGCGTCCATGCCAGCGACGATTGTGCCGACTATCTCTCGTGAAGTTGGGTCGTATATAGGAGCCCCCAGACTCGCCCAATTGTGGAAAGCTTGGCAATAGTGCTCCGGTCCAATGACATATTCGGCACAGCCCTCATTTAGGACGATGTTTGCTACCGCTGTGCCTATCTGGTCTTCCGCCATGATAGCGCCCGGCGAAACGTTGATCTCCGCAGAGCGGGCAAGGGCCGAATCATGGCCGGCGACGTGTAGGACATGTCCGGTTTTATCACTGAGAACTATTCCGAATTCTTCCTCAGGCCAGGCTTTGACGATGGTCTCGAAATAAGGGACGCAAACCTCAATCAATTGCGCATTGTTTTGATGAAGGCTTGGATACCTGGTCCCCTTCGCTATTGGTGGGAGTTGTGTCCTTTGCGGGTCCACCCCGTAGCCCCGACTTCTTTCCCAGGAGGAACGTATAACTGGTCTCACCGCTAGCGAGACGCCTGTGCCGAGAAACTCCTCTCCGGCCACGAACCTCTCCCGTTCTCGAGCTACTTGTTCGAGGTCCTTTAAGTCCGGCGGTTTCGAAGTAACAATTTCTAGGGCAGGCAGGGCGAAGTCTCCTCATCACCACAACAGCAGCGCCAAGCGCGATTAGGTTTGCATGGATTTGGTGCGGCTCGTCTCGACGCTTTACCACGCAATGAAATAGACCTCCATGGGCAGCCTGTCAACAGCACCCCATAATGCAGTGGTAACCAAATCGCCTCTCACATGACCTGCAGAACCGTACGAATCTCGCGCCGAAACGACCCTCGTGGCATCCTGCAACCTGTCGCTATTTGCACCTTTCGTTTTAATGCCTCAAATTCCCGACCAAGATTTCCTGTTTCGTAAAAATTTGTCGCATAATGCGTTTCTTTAGAGATGTAAAATTGTTTCGGTTTGGAAGCTTCACAAAAAAAATGATGAAGAGGAGCGTCGATGATTCTCCAGTAATATTAATTAGTTGGGTGAATAAAATTCGGTCACCCTCCCGTTTGTCTTGAAGAATTTCTCCCGGAATTCTCAGTCGGCACAGTCTTTGCTTGTATATGCGGTGTGCCCGAGCGTTTACCGGCTAGCCACCGATGCACGTTCGGGAGAGGGGGACTTTACGTCTATGGTTTTCGATCCCATAGCCATCCCTCCCCCCAATGTAGCGGGGTGGTCATCTATATCCCAAGATGGCCACCCTCAATTTCCGGCAAGGGGTTGGGAAGGTGCATTGGGAGGCAGCGCGGAAGGGTGAATGAAGGGACTTACTGGCGGCGGAGCTGAATGAGAGAGAAAATTGAATTGAAGATTGATGTTTGAATGCGTTGGATGATCTTGTCGCGAGGGATGCGACAGGAAGGGGGAGGAGATGACGTGAGTGGGAGCCTTTTTAAGGCGAGTAGTCAAGGAGAGGAAGATTAATATTCAGGAGGGATGGTTATGATTAGAGGCAAGGAAGGACGATCTGCCATGCGCCTGTCCGTAATAGCGGCGGTTGCGATCGCAGCACTGACATGGCTAACGAGTCCAGCAGATGCGACGATTCGAGTAGGCAACTCGGAGATCCAAGTTGTGTACGAGATGCAGCACACGTTCCAAATGGACGGCAGCCCCACCGAGAACTTTGAGTGGGTGCAGTGGCGGAATGAGTTGCGGGTTGAGTACGAGTATCAAGATTTAATAGACACAGAGGGAGGCTTGTTCGGAAAGAACATTGACATCCCTTTCGTGCGCCGGGCGGACTTTTCGTTCATGTATCGTGGACGGTTTGACCCCGTGTACATGGTGCGGGACAAGTACGATGAGATGTACCCGCATCGCATTAAGAATCAGTTTAAAGGGTTCACCTTTCCGGAGAACGGTTTCCGGGAAATGAACCTGGATGTCGACTTTGGAGACGTGTTTGGAAACCGTCTCTCGATGAGGCTCGGCAAGCAACAAATCGTGTGGGGAGAATCTGATCTGTTCCGCTCGATTGACATTGCGAACCCGCTCCGCATTGACCAGAGTGGCTTCATTGGT
>CAYWPF010000016.1:0-36003 GCA_964460065.1 uncultured Enterobacteriaceae bacterium | reverse complement strand
CAAATGCCGCTTATTTTTAGTCCACAGGACCTGATTGCAATGACGGAGATCCGGGGTGTGTTTAATCCGCAGAACCTATGCAATCCTAACAAAATTATACCTACTCCCACTGGCTGCATTGATGTCGTTTCCCCGCGACGGCAGGTACCGCTGTAACGTTTTTCCAATAGCAACTTGGGCATGAGTCAGGAAACCACGTCAATGCAGCCAGAAGGCTATGAAATCGATGGCGAGCAACCGGATCGGATCCTGACCCCGGGCTCCGTGGCTGCAGTCTCGAATATCTTGAAGGAAGCGACCGATCAAAACCAAGCAGTTTGTCCGATCGGGTTGGGCGCATTTCGTCACATTGGCGGCGTTCCTAAGCGCTATGATGTGGCACTAGGCACTAGATCACTCAACGCTATAATAGATTATCAACCCACAGACATGACCATCAGTGTGGGTGCGGGAGTCTCTTTCGCCCAATTACAGGCGGTACTCGGTGAAAATGGTCAATGGTTACCGCTGGACCCGCCGTCCCCGGAAAACGCGACAGTGGGTGGCGTAATAGCCGCCAATTTGAGCGGTCCCTGCAGATTTTCACAGGGTACTGTTCGGGATTTCCTAATAGGTATTAGGGTTGTTCGATCCGACGGTAACGTCATTAAGGGTGGAGGTCAGGTTGTCAAAAACGTGGCAGGATACGATTTACCCAAGCTTTATTGTGGTTCCTTTGGAACTCTTGGGGTTATAGTAGAAGGAACATTTATGGTTCGGCCGCAGCCTGAAGTTTTTACTGCATTTGCCTTGGGATGCTCGTCAGCAGAGGAAGCGTGTGTAATGGCGCTTAAGCTGGCCGGGTCGAACCTCCAACCATTTTTTGTAGAAGTGGCGAACTTTTCCGCCTCAGGCTTGGACCTTGCAGAGATCGCGAGGGACTCTCATTATGTGTATGTAGGTTTCGCTGGGATTGAAGAAGAGGTGAATTACCAACGTGAAGGACTTCAAAAGATGGCCTGCCAACACGCTCATGTGGTTGATGAGCTGCCCTATGATGAATCTGCCGGGTTGGTCCTCTGCCTCCGAAATTTCCCGGCTTCGGGATCGGCTTTTCTGCGGTGCAAAGTTAGCCTTAAACCGGCGGACGTGGGAAATTTTTTCACAGAACTGGAATCATATTCAAAGATACGAGAGTCGCCTGTACGGATACTTGCTCACGCTGGAAATGGAGTAATAAATTGCGCGTTTGAAGATAACCCAGGAGGGGACGACCAAATATTAGCACTCGTTGATTGGATTCGCGTCCAGGCGACACAGACGCAGGGGTACGTTGTAATTGAACAAATTGCCCCGGCACTTAAACAACGGGCTAACGTCTGGGGGGGTGTCGGCAAAGCGTTCCCTCTTATGAAGAGGCTTAAAGACACTTTTGATCCTGAAGGTATCCTCAACCCCGGCCGTTTCATTGGTGGACTATAGTTAGGACAATGCATAAAGAACCCTTTGTCGAGCATGAGAAGTTCTTTGACTGTGTGCACTGCGGGCTTTGTCTTGCATCGTGCCCGACCTATGTTGAATTGGGCACCGAAATGGATTCTCCGCGCGGGCGTATCGTTTTACTCCGCGCACTCCAGGAAGGTAGAACAGATTTAAACAACGAGGTGGTGTCTCATTTAGACTCTTGCCTCGGTTGTCGTGCTTGCGAAACAGCGTGCCCGTCAGGGGTGCAATATGGCTCTTTAATTGAAGGCGCCCGGCCCTTTATTGAAAAGTATCATTCAAGGCCCCCTGTTCAAAGAATTAAAAGATGGGTTATTAATAAGACGTTTTCTAGCGTTGTCGGCGTACGCTTGTTAGCTCTATTGCTCCGAGTCGGGTCAGCTCTTGGTCTGAGTAGATTCGCTCGATTTAGCCAACTACCAGAAAAGCTCCGTTATTGGTTCGGGCTTCTTCCGGAACGAGGAGAGGTGTCTTCGGAACCACTCCTAGACCGCTATTTGCCAATTGGTGAAAAACGCTACACGGTCGCCGTATTGTCAGGATGCGTTATGTCTGCCGCATTTAGCTCGACAAACCGATCTACAGTTAAGGTGTTGCGGCATAATGGGTGCGAAGTTCTCGTGCCTAAGACCCAAGGGTGCTGCGGCGCACTCCTTTTACATAATGGTGAGAAAGAAGAGGCTCTGGGCCTGGCGCGGCGGAACGTGGATGTTTTTAGCAGACTTGATGTAGACGCCGTACTCATTAATTCCGCCGGCTGCGGAGCAATGATGAAGGAATACGGAGAGCTCCTTCATCAGGATCCTGTATATAGAGACAAAGCCATGAAGCTGACCAAGAAATCCAGAGATATAGCCGAATTTCTTGGGGATATAGAGTTGGTCCCCCCGACGCGGGAAATCCGCGCGCGAGTGACATACCATGACGCCTGCCATCTCTCCCATGGCCAGAATGTCCGGTCTCAACCGAGGAAGTTGCTTGCAGCTATCCCGGAGCTAGAACTCGAAGAATTGCCGGAATCGGACTGGTGTTGTGGTAGCGCAGGGACGTATAATTTGACGCAACCTGAGATGGCCGCGAGGCTCCTTAAGCGGAAGGTCCGCAACATTTCATCAACCGAGGCGGACGTGGTTGTCACCGGAAACCCGGGTTGTTTGATGCAAATTCGGTCCGGGTTGAAACAAAATCAAAGCCACATCAAGGCAGTGCACACGATAGATCTCTTGGCCGAGGCGTACGAGTAGTTATTCGGTCCGGGTCCTACTTGTGCATCAAAAAGAATAGTCTAAAAGTAGGAAGATCTTACTGTCCCTCCGCGGTGTTGTTCGGACTAATCACTCGCCGGTCCCAATATTTTGGCCTCTTCGAAGTCGTACAGCCGTAAACAGTTATCCCACATTATTTTCCGTTTCGAGTCTAAACTGACTCCTGGCAGTTCTAAAAACTCTTTAATACCATTGGGGAATGGTCCATCAGCATGAGGATAATCAACTGACATTACTATGTTATCGTCACCGATTTTGTCGACGGTCACGGCGAGTAATTCTTCATCTACATCTGTGCCGATAAAACATTGGCGGAGAAAATATTCACTGGGCTTTGCTGACAATTTTATTTCTTCCCCTCCCCCATACTTTTCCCATTGATCATCCAGACGGTCCAGCCACCAGGGTAGCCAGCCACAGTTTCCTTCTAGGAAGCCGACCCGTAAGTCCGCGAAGCGCTCGAGTACCCCACCAACTGTCATTGCGCCCATTGCCAGCATTAATTCCATGGGGAAGGCTGACGCGTGGTTTAGGGTACGAAAATTTGGGTGGTTTCTGTAACGATTACTTGCATAGTCGTGAGACGCGCCACCGCTGGTGCCATGAAATGCGAGCGGTACATTCAACCTCGTTATTTCCTTCCATAAAACATCGCACTCGCGCGAATTGAAGTAGCGACCATTGCAAGGCATGGGTAATAATACGACGGCGACGTGACCCTTCTCCTCGACGGCACGCCTCGCTTCTTCGGCAGCAAGTTCTGGGTCGTGCAGTGACACAATAGCAGATGCCTTTAGGCGGCGGGTATTAGCGGCACAGTAATCCGCCAACCAATCATTGAATGCAGAACAATATGCCGTCGCGTACTCGGGCTCCAAATCGTCGATAGATACGACCATGTGGGCAAAGGTCCGATAGACGATACCAGCGTCAATCCCCTCGGCATCCATGGCCTCAAGAGTGGAAGTTGGCTCATATTTTCTATCCCTCACTGATTTGTAAATGTGTTCTGTTGGCTTGTCCAAATATTCCTGCGCTTTTATTACCTCGTTCGATTGGGCCCAAGGCGGAATCATTTGTCCTTGGACGTCCCAATGTGGGAAATTGGTTGGGCTCCATCCCAGGTACCGAGGCATTTTGTCTCTGTATTTGTCGTCTATATATTTCTCATACACATCACCATTTTCTATGATGTGGAGATCACTATCCATGACATGGTGACCTTGTCTCATCGGGGAAATCCTTTCACGGTTTCATAGAGTAAATCTTCTTGCAAAGTATCAGAATGTTTGTCGTCAACATATTAGGGTACCGTAATTGGCGCGAGGAGAACAACTAAGAGAGAATACTCTGCAAGCCCTCTCTTAAACGTCCGATTGCCTCCGCGGCTAATGGTTCTGTGAGTGCCCCGTAGGAAATCCGAAGGTAACAACCATGGGTAAGACCGAAAGCTGTGCCCGGTATAACAGCTACTCTGTAGTCCTTGATAAGACGTTCAGCCAGGGTAATTGCATCAAGATCCGCATTGATCCGTAGCAAAAAATAGAATGCCCCATCGGATTGTGGAACGTGTATCAAATCACCCAGACGATGTAGCTCATTTAGGACCACTGCCCTTGTACTCTTTGTACGGCCAAGCTTTTTATGACAATAAGAAGCCCCTACCTGCATTGCGGCGAGGGCCGCATACTGGGATAACACTGGAGGGCAGATGACGATGGTGTCTTGGGCTTTTTTTATGGCATCATAGAGATGCGCTGGGGCCACCATCCACCCTATTCTCCAACTCGCAAATCCGTAAGATTTTGACAATGAGAAAAGGGAAATGGTATGTTCTGCGCTTCTTGGAATTGAGCCTGGGGAGAAATGCTTGGCCCCGTCGAAGGTAAAATATTCGTACGCTTCATCGCTGATATGGTAGATGCCAGCATCGCGGCAAATATTGTTTACGGCACGCAGATCAGCCTCGCTATAGACCACGCCCGCCGGATTATTGGGAGAGATGGTTACAATTGCTTTAGTGCGCTCGGTAATGGCTGCCGTTATTTTTCCCACTACTAGCTGATACCTGTCGTCGGTTGGAACACAGACGGCCTCACAATTGGCCATCCCGATTGCCATCTCATGATTGAAGTAGTATGGAAGTTGTAGGATTACCTGATCCTTGGGATCAGTAATTGCCAGCAACGCATTCATAAATGCCATATTTCCGCCAGCCGTAACTATGATGTGTTGTTCGTCGGTTAAGGAAATTGTGTTTTCGTCGTGTAACTTTTTTTGAATTTGTGCCAAAAGGGGTTCTATGCCCTGCACGGGTTTGTACTTGTGGTTTTCGTCGTCGCGGGCAAATTCCTTAACCGATTCCCAAACCTCGGGGGGGGGGCCATAGTATGCCACGCCCTGTCCCAAAGAAATCGTGCCGGGGTACTGTCGAATCCATTCGCTAATCGTAGGAATAATTGGTGATTGGATTCTGCGCATGCGCTGACTTTCATGCATAAAGTTGGTTTCCTTTTTTCCCCTTTGCTTTCTGTATAAAATGCCATTTTGCCACTACATCACGAACCACGATAGCTGCCGGTCGACCGTCAGAATACCCTGGCCTAGTCTTCCTTCCAGCCGGGGAGAATGCTAGTGAAGTGGACCCTAATACTATTTTGATAAAGGATTAAACATGAACGTAGGAGTTTTCTCGCCGATGCCGTCTGTCGTAGCTGACCCGGCTCTCGTAGCAAAGAGGGCTGAAGAATTAGGTTTTGAATCGTACTGGGTACCTGACCACCCGATACTGCCGGTCGGGGCAGAGAAGGAATACCCGGGAGCAAGTTCGGATAACGACGAAAATGCGGTAGCGTTTTTATCCCGCATTCCGGATCCTTTGATCGTTCTGGCGCGTGCCGGGGCTGTCACGAAAAATATAAAACTCGGGACAGGCGTTTATCTGGTTCCCGAGCGTCACCCAATCATTTCGGCCCAACAGATTGCAACCCTCGATGAAGCAATCGAAGGCAGATTCTTGTTCGGCATAGGTGCAGGTTGGAATAAGACTGAATGTGAGCTTCTTGGCGGTAATTTTTCACATAGATGGGGCCAAACGAAAGATTTTATAGCAGCCATGCGTACTTTGTGGAGAGATGAAGAAGCGGAATACAAGGGAAAGTACTCGGAGTTTACGCCGGTTCGCTGCTATCCAAAGCCCAAAGCACCTAATGGACCGCCCGTGCTGGTTGGAGGTATAGGTTCTCCGTACGTCTATCGTCGTGTTGCTGAATGGGGAGATGGTTGGATACCACTAATAGCAGATATGGCCGCTTTTGAAGAGGGAATGGAAAAATTGAATATCGCCTGCGAAGGTGTTGGTCGCGACATGGCCACCGTAGATGTCACTATCTTCGGGATGAGTGGTCAATGGAGACGAGGTGACGAGATTCGGCAACTAGAAAAGGGTGGGGCTAACCGAGTAGTAATCTGGATCAACGCGCAGGACAGCGAGGGAGCAATAAGAGAAATGGAAGCACTGGCGACCGACCTCTTGTAGCGTACCGGCGTGGTTCGGAAGCGGAGGAGCGATGCAGAGCTTCCGCCTCTCTTCAGAATCGGAGATTCACAACTCGGCTCGGTCATTTAGTTAAAACATGTATAGATGCTGCCGCATTTTCACCGTTAATTACACCGCCGCCATTTTCGGTGAGGCCCACCTTGGCGTTAGTGACTTGCCGACTCCCAGCACTGCCTCTGAGTTGCCAGAATATCTCGCAGATCTGTGCGATGCCAGTAGCACCAACCGGGTGCCCTTTCGCAAGCAGGCCGCCACTGGGATTGACCGGCAGACGGCCGCCGATCATAGTTACGCCCTCGTCAATTAAACGCCCACCATCCCCTTCTCCGCACAGACCAAGTTCTTCGTAGGCGATTAGCTCTGCAGGTGCGGTAGCATCGTGAACTTCTGCAACGTCCACGTCTTTAGGCCCAAGGCCCGATTGGTCGTACGCTTTTTGTGCAACCGTGGGAACGATCCCGGGTGCACCGGTTTCCTGTCGATTGCTTGATCCGAGCGCAGAGGCTCTGACGAAAATAGGTGTAGTAGTGACCTGCCTTGCCTTTTTGAAGGTTGTCAGGACGACCGCAGCAGCCCCGTCTCCTATGGGAGAACACATCATGCGGGTAAGCGGTTCCGCTATAACTGGTGCCGAAAGTACATCATCAGTAGATCGAACTGTCTGATACTGAGCGTTCGGGTTAAGACTGCCGTTAGTATGATTCTTTGCTGCTATCTTAGCGAACTGCTTTTTCGTAGTGCCGTACCTTTGCATATGAGTCCGAGCCAAATTAGCATAGTAGTCCATGAATACGCTTCGGGAACGGCCGGCCCCCTCACTTTGCTGGCCGCTCATCTCCTCTGCAAACCGATCCGCATGGTCGAGGTCGATTGCACTGCCAATCGCCCGGAAGGTTCGCTGCTTATCCGAGTGAAAAAGTTTCTCCATACCGACGGCCAGGACCGTGTCATACATTCCTGAAGCAACATAAAGCCAGGCTAGATGAAAGGCGGTTGAGGAACTAGCACACGCATTTTCGGTGTTGAGGACGGGAATACCGCCAATGCCCAGTTCACGAAGCACCACTTGGCCACGAATACACTCTTGGCCGGTAATTAAGCCGGCAACGGCATTACCAACTGCCGCTGCTTCTATATGCTTCGCGTCGATTTCGGCTGCCCCGAGAGCACTGTGGATGGCTTCCCTAGCCAAATCCTTCATGCTCCGTTTGTCGTGCTTACCAAAATGGGTCATGCCCGCGCCGACAACAGCCACGTTCCTCATGCAGGTCTCCTTTTATGCGGTGTAAAGACAGGGTAACCTACCAGGGAAAAGAAAGGACCGAAAGGAGTTCATCCATATGGAAGACGCGCTCGCAATTGTGGGCCAGTGGATTGGCCTCGTGAAATCCGCCAAGCTTTCTATTTCAGAGGTCCTTCGGGATTGCGAAGAGCGAGTTACCGAAGGGCATGTTGTTACAGCTGAAGATTTCCAGGAGGCCGTGACCGGGGCAATCGAGAAACTGAGCATGTTGCAGGTGAAGCTCGAAGAACAGGAGGAGCTTCTCGAAGGGGAAATGGAGGATTCTGAGTGAGGAATTGTTTAACAATGGTCCGCGGGGATGGGAAAAAGAGAGGGTAGTGCATTAACTGTCTGAGTAAGTATCATTGGGATATGTGCTGGTGTGCGGGATAGGTAACTCATGCGATGGGAGTCGGTCTTGCCAACGCAATATGCGGAACGACGAAGAGCCCCCTCGGTCGATAACTCCGGCTAAGCGCCGAGTGAATGAACCGGTGGTTAGATAGCCGACGCTGTCTATTGTGACTACCGTCGGGAGATTCCCGAGTACGCTAGCAGCATCCATTACGTCTTTACCGCAGTATTCCTGGCGTTGGCGGATAAGTTCTTCGGCGGTTTCCGAATCGATGCCTTGTGTTGCACGAATTACTAGTGGGTTTGCGGTCCGGGGATTTATCATGTTCCCGGTTCGGGCATTCCCGTAAACTGTAAAGACTTTCTTCAAAGTACCGTAGAACAGCTCCTGAGAGACGTCACGGACCAGAAGAAGCTCATCAATAGTATCGAGCGGGGCATCTTTTGAGGGATAGGGAATTTCCTGGGACAAATAGTAATCACTTTCAACCCCGTTAAGTCTTTCCAGTCCGTTTGGGTCGCGCCAGTCAAGGATCGCATCCGCCAGCGAATCACCCAAATCCGAATCGAGGTCAAGATTCCGAAACGTTTCACGTAGGCTAATTTCATCCACGGTGTTGATATTAATTTTTGCACTTTCGTCGCTTACTCTTACTTGGTACCCCCCAGCCCCGTAAGGCTCATCTTTCCATTGCCCGTCAGCAATCAGCCAGGGGTCCGGACATTCGTCCTGGCCTCTAGAGTTGGTATCGCTGTCATTCTGTTGCGCCCCATTAATTGAGGATCTACTTTGGTTACTCTGTACGATTGTATAAATCGCTCTATTGAGTCCTGCGACGGCTATGTAATAGGCTACAACTTCCTGTTCATACGTGCCTGCACTTAGTCCCTCAAGCCGGGTAACTCTACCCAATTCAACCGCGATGATCATCAAAGCAACTAGCGCCCAGAGAACAATAATTAAAACGATTCCGGATCGGTTCTCCATGTTTTTCTAGCCCGGTATCAGCCCGCGTCTCTGCCGGCGAACATTCGTATCTGGTGGGACGCCTCGCACGTGTACCGGCACTTCTATTTGCCAGTCCTCCGGAAGACTGCCTAGTTTCGCGCGCCAGCTAAGACGGATCGCCTCGGGTAATTGCTTTTGTTCCCAACCGCTCCACGATTCGTACCACCCTGCCTGGTCTTCCTGCTCGCCGAAATATTCCCAGAAGACGTCAGTTACGTCAGATATCAGCTCAGTTTCCATAAGAAACCAGCCTTCCCTGTCTTCTATTAGATCGTTTGGTAAAGCTGGAGAGGATATTCGCATCCACAGTCCTCGCCGGCCGTCGATCTCGTCAATGAAATAAGAGACTTTCTCTAAACCGCCGGTCTCGGGCCGGTCTGCGGACGCGACAAACCGCAATTCTGTAGGCTCGCCGTCAAAGTAAACGAAAGTATCAGCGTCTAATGTCAGTTTCATGGGGTAAGCTGACTTTAGCTTTCTTACAATTAATGAAATAGCTGCACGGACATGCTGATTTTGTACACTACGGGCTTCTCCTTTTTCTATGGTTCTAACACCTATATAGAGAGCCTGGTACACCCCCAACATAATCAGGCTCATCAAAGTCAAGCTGATTAGGAGCTCAAGCAAAGTAAATGCTGGAAGAGCCCGTCTTGTCATTGATTCTCCGGAGGGTTGTCTTCTTGGACAGTTCTAAGCGATTGAAGCTGGAACGATTGTCGTACGTTGCCTTTGGCCCACCCCACGGTCACCCTAATCTCTTTGATTTGAAGAGAAATTTCGTTCCCACGGTCCGGGGGCGCCATTGTGACGCCCGATGCCGCGGGCAAGTACGGGGCGACGTCCTCGACGCTAGCTGTCCAATAGAACCCGTTAGGTAGGTCTCCTCCATCGTCGCCGTCCTCCAGGAAGCGGCGCGCGAAGAATCCCTCCATTATATTTTGCGCGTGGACTACGGCTTGGGTGCGCTCAGATGCCTTATTGGTTACACGGAGACCATTCCCGAAGAGCTGAAGTACCGCAACCAATCCGAAGGCAAGAATAGAGATCGCAACCATAATCTCCAGGAGTGTGAAACCCATGGTATCAGGAGTATTTTTGAGGGAATGCGGCCCCGGCCGTGCTTGTATCATTTTGTCCCGTCCCGTCGCCCACTGTACCTAAAGAATGAATCTAGTCTAACTGTTCGAGCTTCGTCGTGCCTAACAAGGGGTTAAGATGTATGGCATACGTGATTGTCCCGGAGTCTGTGTCCTCGGAGATGAACAACTGGCCGCCGGAATTCGTTCCATCCGGATAGAAGCGGAATTCTAGCTCACCTTTATCTTGCTGGTATACAGTGGAGGCGGACAATTTGCCCCCACCGGCAGGAACTGATTGAAGGTCGGGACGACGGTAATTATCGTGTCTTGTCCTTCCCGACTCCCGCCAATAGTGATTGTCTTTAGTATCAATCACCAGGGTTTGTTCTTGCCCCTTGGTAATGGCAAGCAGCCGCAGTTCTGACATTGTCGTACGCAGCTCGAAAGCGGTTTTTTTGGGCGCACTATTTCCCAGACGTTTTCCGATTTCGGGCACAACGATGGAAGATGCTATACCTACGATTACTAGAACAAGAAGTAGCTCGATTAAAGTAAAGCCACTCTTTTTAGAGTAGCGACAGCGAAAATTTACGAACGTCAACTCGGTGCCGCGATTGTTAGTCTTCTGGCGAGTACTCATGGTGGTGCCGATTTTGTCGACGTTTGCCTGAGGGTGTTGTATTTAAGAAAAATAACGATGGCGCCTCCGCCTATTCCGAGGGCACAACGGAGTAACTCGTCTGTACCATTCCAGATTTCGAAGAGACAGAAGCCAATAACGCCGACCATGAGGGCTATCATTATACGATCCCAAATTGCACGCATGGCAATACACCTTTTTACCGTATGAGGTCTAAATGTTGTGAGAGGTCTTTCGTGATATTTTTTTGGTGTGCCTCGAGGGTCCCACCGCCAATTTCGAGCAATTTGGCGTCCCTCCAAAGGCGCTCTACTACATACTCATTGAAATAGCCGTAACCTCCGAGAACTTGCATCGCAGTGTCTGCCACGTTTTTTGCCATAGTTGTTGCGACGAGTTTGACGCCATCGGAATCGATTCGATGGCCTGGCTTGTCCAGGTTCATACGGCTCGCCGTATGGTACAAGTATGTTCTTGAAGCCATGTACTGTGCGTAGGACTCGGCAATATGCCGCTGGATTTGGCCAAACTCGTTAATCGGCCGGTTATATGCGGTCCGTTCACTCGCGTAACGCGTCATATCCTCCACACACCGACCGGCTATCCCCGTGGCCATGGCCCCTATGGTGATTCGCTCAATTTCTAAGTTGCGCATCATATGCAGTATACTGTCGCCTTCCTCCCCGAGACGATTCTCCACCGGGACCTGACAGTCCTCGAAAACAAGCTCAGCGGTTGTAGAGGCGCGCATGCCGGTTTTGCCGTGGAGCCGTTGGCCAAGGGAAAATCCGGGAAACCCTTCTTCGACTATGAATGAGCTAAGCCCTTTTTCCGTCTTAGCATACACTAAGAAAATATTACCGAGTGTAGAGTCATTGAGTGCGCCGTTGGTGATAAACATCTTGCGCCCTGTTAATTTATATGTGTCCCCGTTTCGGACCGCTTTCGTTTTCATTCCGAGGACGTCTGTTCCGGCGGAGGGTTCAGTCATACACATGCCTCCTATCCATTCTCCGGAAATGACCTTTGGCAGATATTGTTTGCGCTGCTTGTCATTGCTGTTCTGCGCGAAGTTATTGACGAACAGCATAGAATGGGCGAGAAATGCCAGACAAAACCCGGGGTCGGACGCGGCCAGTTCCTCGTGAGCTATAACTGCTGCAACAGGGTCCATGCCCGAACCACCCCATTCCTCTGGTACTGTTATGCCGAAAAGTCCCAATTCTCCGAGTTGACGGAACAGACTCAGATTGAATTCCTCGCTGCGATCGTACTCAAGCGCTTGGGGCTCGACGTGTTCCTTTACAAATGCGCGAATAGTGGCGCGGAGTAGTCCATGTTCGGCTGTCGGATTGAAAAGGTTGTTGTTAGGCTCCAATTGGTCCCTCCCCGCGGGAAAGTCTATCTTGCGCAACGTTATAGTAGCAGATTCTGGCAGTGTTTATGAGTGGTGTCGAAGACGATCAATGTAACTTGGCAAACTATGTTGGATCGGCGTTTTTAGCCTGGTTCCCTCATCATAAGATCTTTGTAACGATAACTTTGAAAGATTATTATGAATGGAGCTCCGACAAGGATGGTTGTATAGAGAGCAAAGTGCAAAAGCCTCGCCCTCACTATTCAATGGCATTCTCCCATGGTAGTGACGGGAAGGTATCGCAAGGAGTAGAGTGTGGCAGAGTTTTCCGAGGCGGGCGCCCGGCTCAAGGAAAAAGTTATTGGGCGTACGGGCCGGCTGGGAGTCATTGGCTTAGGGTATGTGGGGTTGCCTCTCGCACTGGAGATGGCCGATAATGGGTTTGACGTTACTGGGATAGATACGGACAATGGGAAGGTCGTAGCCATTAACGCTGGGCGTTCGCATGTACTCGACATCTCTGGTGCGGACGTTCGAAAATTTGTAGACGGCGGCACTTTCCGTGCTACTCGATCCTTTGACGTGTTAGAGCAGCTCGACGCAATTAGTATCTGTGTTCCGACGCCTCTGCGAAAAAGTCGCGATCCGGACCTTTCGTATATTATTGCCGCGGTGGAAGCCGTTGCTGAGCATCTAAAAAGAGGACAGTTGATAATCCTCGAAAGCACAACCTATCCCGGTACGACGAAGGAAGTGGTGCTTCCGATCCTCGAGAAATCCGGACTACACGTCGGAGAAGATTTCTTTTTGGCGTTCTCTCCGGAGCGCGTGGACCCCGGCAATATTAGATATATGACCAAGACGATCCCTAAAGTAGTCGGTGGCGTAACGGGGCATTGTACGGATTTGGGAGTGTTATTGTATAACCAATTTATTGACAACCTGGTGCCAGTGTCATCGCCGGAAACTGCCGAAATGGTCAAGTTGATGGAAAATACTTTTCGCAGCGTGAACATTGCGCTTGCTAACGAAATGGCACAATTGTGTCACGCTTTTGGAATCGATGTGTGGGATGTGATCGATGCCGCAAAAACGAAGCCTTTTGGTTTTATGCCGTTCTACCCAGGCCCGGGTCTGGGGGGGCATTGTATTCCTGTCGATCCGTACTATTTAACCTGGAAAGCCAGACTTAACGGGATAGAGCCGAGGCTGATCGAAATCGCGGGGCAAATCAATAGCGGTATGCCAGATTTTACGGTGAGTAGGATAGCGGATGCCTTAAATGAGAAATCCAAAAGCCTTAGGTCATCCAGGCTCCTTGCACTTGGTGTTGCCTATAAAAAAGATGTTAATGACATCCGTGAGTCCCCAGCAATCGAAGTATTAAAGAGACTTCATGCAAAGGGCGTGGTGTTATCTTACTCGGATCCTTATGTTCCCCAGTTGCGTCTAGAAGGATTGAATCTTGATTCGATCGAATTGGACGAGGGCACTCTCAGATCAGTAGATTGCGTGGTCATGTTAACGGATCACACTGTCTTTGATGCGGAATTCATAGCGCGATACAGCCCGCTCCTAGTGGATTGCCGTAACGCCTTTCGAAAGTTTTCTGACACCAATATTGTGAAGCTTTGAAGAGGGGCGTTTAGGATATACGTAAATCCGCTTGCGGAGGTTTTATAAAAGGACGTGGAATGGGGATCTTTGATTTGTTCAATAGGAAGAAAGGAGTCGAAAAATCTGGTAGCACAGATCGGTCTGTGTCCGTATACAATGAGGGATCTGTTTTTTCCTCAAAAATCCCGCCCCCTCGAGCGAATAACAATTACATCGTAGTCGTACTCGACAGTTGTCGATACGATTCCTTTGTTGCTGCAGCCCCTATATTTATGAACAAATTAGGAACGTTAGAGCGGCGTTGGAGCTACGCATCTTGGACAGCACCCTCCCATTACAATATGCTCATGGGTCTGTTGCCTCATAGCAACCCTAAGCACGTTTATGCGTCTGAATATTACAAGAGAGATTTTTTTAAGTACCAGGAAAGACTGGGAGCCAAGGAAGTGGAGTTCAAGAGCTTCATACCGCAGTTATTTTTACCAACGTTTCTGAAATATGAACTCGGCTATATGACCCATGCCATGGTATCGCTTCCGGTATTGAATCCGGCAACGTTGTTGAACAAAGATTTTGATTCTTTCACATTGATGCCTACCCACAACGATATGGCTGCAATGGTCGAACGGCTCGAATTTTCAGCGGAAAGGCCCTCGTTCCACATCCTGAATGTCGGTGAAACTCATTACCCCTACGCGTTACCTAATGAGCCGAAGGAGAAGTGGCCGAAGATACATGGCGTTCATGGAGTTTTTAAGCATCTCGACGCTGCTGTGGTCGGCGGTAGGGTGCAGCAAGCTGACGAGCAACGATTCGACCAGCAGCAGTTGGACCATCTTCATCAACGCCAGGTCGAAGCAGTGAGGTTCCTAGACTCGGTTTTTGAACAGCTGTGCGATGTTGTTCCACCCAAGACGTATATCACAGTCACGGCAGATCATGGGGAACTGTTTGGGGAGGAGGGTTATTTTGGCCACGGTCCTATCAATCACCCTAAGGTCTATGAGGTACCCTTTATCGAGGGTCAGCTAAGGTAAGTAACATGTAGAAACGCGACCGTCTCTGACGAAAAGGGATACGTCGTTTCCATTGGACGAGAGCGGTTATAAATTAAGAAAATGCGGCGAGAGTTTCTACAGGATGTGGTGCAGGTCTTCCCGGTACCACATATTTTTTTGGGGTACTACTTAACGAGAGGATAATTTTGGCGGAATTGAATAATATGAAGGAGCAAGGATCTGCCAGCGCGTCTGAGTTAGGAGAAGCACTGGACCGGAGCATTTTGCTTTTTGATGGTGCCATGGGTACTTCCATCCAGGCCGAGCAATTGTGCCCGGAAGATTTTGGCGGGGAAGATTATGAGGGTTGTAATGAGAACCTGGTTCTCGAGAGCCCGCAAGTAATAACGCGTATTCACGAGAATTTCTTGCGGGCAGGAGCCGACATAATTGAAACGAACACATTTGGGGCCTCTGGTATTGTTCTCGCCGAGTATCGCTTGGCGGCAAAGGCCCGAGAGATAAATGTAACGGCCGCCAAGATCGCGAGGGATGCCGTATCGAAGCACAGTTCGTCGCGCAAACCGCGGTTCGTAGCGGGGTCTATGGGACCTACAACTAAGACAATATCCGTGACAGGAGGTGTGACCTTTAGTGAAATGCGAGCCTCTTACCGGGAACAAGCGGGGGCACTGTTGTTTGGCGGAGTGGATATGCTTTTACTTGAGACGACCCAAGATACCATCAATCTAAAGGCCGCGCTGCTCGGGATCCATGAAGCATTCCAGACGCATGGGGGACGAGTGCCTGTTGCCATTTCGGTTACGATAGAGACGATGGGTACTATGTTAGCTGGCCAGGGGGTCGAAGCGCTATACAGTGCGGTCGCTCATAATGAATTGCTGGCGTTGGGCCTAAATTGTGCAACTGGCCCGGATTTCATGACAGACCACCTCCGCACGTTAGCGTCCTGTTCGCGATTTCGTACACTCTGCATACCCAACGCAGGCTTACCCGACGAAGACGGCCATTATAATGAATCGCCAGAGATGATTGCGAAGAAGTTAGAGAGGTTCGTCGAGGCTGGGTGGATAAACATTATTGGTGGCTGTTGCGGAACAACGCCAAGGCACATTGAGTTGCTCAACGAAATGGTGGAAGGAAAAACTCCCAGAAAACCAGTCACTGTAAAGCAGAGCGTAGTGTCTGGTTTGGAGGCACTAGTCATAGACGAGGACAAACGCCCAGTGCTGGTGGGGGAGAGAACAAATGTGATCGGCTCGCGAAAGTTCAAGCGGCTGATTGCGAGCGGAAAGTTTGAGGAGGGAGCCGAGCTTGGGCGGAAGCAGGTGCGTGGCGGTGCCCAAATAGTAGACGTATGCTTGGCTGACCCCGACCGCGAAGAAATGGAAGACATGACCGCGTTTCTTGACGTATTAGTCAAAAAGATCAAGGTGCCTCTGATGGTGGATTCCACCGACGCCGGCGTTATCGAAGCGGCCCTCCAGCGTTCGCAGGGCAAGGCGTTAATAAATTCGATAAATCTAGAGGACGGCGAAGACCGTTTTGCTCAAGTAGTACCCTTGGCAAAACGTTACGGTGCTGCAGTGGTGGTCGGATGTATAGATGAGGACCCAGATCAGGGGATGGCAGTAACCCGAGAGCGAAAAGTTCAGGTAGCAAGGCGAAGCTTTGATTTGCTGACCCGTAAGTACGGAGTGCGCCCGGAAGACATAATATTTGACCCACTAGTATTTCCGCTCGGCACCGGAGACAAGAATTATGTTGGAGCCGGAGAAGAGACAATAGAAGGTGTCCGCAAGATCAAAGAAGAGCTTCCCACGTGTAAAACTATTCTGGGAATTAGTAACGTTTCGTTTGGCCTTCCCCCGGCTGGGAGAGAAGTTCTGAACTCCGTGTTTTTGTATGAATGTGTAAAAGCAGGATTAGACCTCGCGATCGTCAACACGGAGAAGCTTGAGAGATACGCTTCGCTTTCCGACGAGGAAAAAAGTCTTTCCCGTGATTTGATTTTTTGGAGGGGCGCGGATCCGGTTGCTGCTTTTGCCGCGCAGTTTCGCGACAAAAAAGAGACCGTTACAGAGGATACGCGAAGTAAGCTTCCGCTGGATGAGCGGTTGGCACTATACATCGTGGAAGGTTCGAAGGATGGCCTAATCCAAGATCTTGAAATGGCGCGGAAAGATCGGGCACCCCTGCGCATTATTAATGGTCCGCTCATGGCAGGCATGGATGAAGTCGGACGGCTGTTCAACGGCAACGAACTTATAGTGGCTGAAGTCCTTCAGAGCGCGGAATCTATGAAAGCTGCGGTGGCGCATCTCGAGCCGTTTATGGAAAAGACCGAAAGTGCGATAAAGGGTACGGTCTTGCTCGCAACAGTCAAAGGGGACGTCCACGATATTGGGAAAAACCTGGTAGAAATTATACTTGCAAATAATGGATACAAGGTCGTTAATATTGGGATCAAAGTGGCGCCAGAAACTCTTATTGATTTTGTCAGACAACATCGGCCTGACATCATTGGGCTTTCCGGACTTCTCGTTAAATCGGCCCAACAGATGGTGGTAACAGTACAGGACCTCAAAGCCGCCGCAATACAGTGCCCTATCCTGGTAGGTGGGGCGGCCTTGAGTCCACGGTTTACCGCAAACAAGATTGCGCCCGCGTATGATGGGCTAGTTTGTTACGCTAACGACGCGATGGTCGGCCTTGATCTCGCTAACAAGATCGTGGATGAAGAAAAACGTGCGGTTCTGTTAGAAGGATTGAAAAGGGAGCGAGCCTCTCTGGCCTCGTCGCAAACTGTAACTCATGCCCTGCCTAAAAAAGCAGTGGTGCCCGTTTCAATCTCCCACGAAAAGGAAGCCCCGTTACCCCCGGATTTGCGCCAGCATGTTTTAAATGACTTTGATTTGGAAGCGGTCTTCACCTACTTGAATCCAGCGATGCTCTACGGGAAGCACTTAGGGCTAAAGGGCAATCTTCAGAAGTTACTGGAGGCGGGGAATGCAAAAGCGATAGAGTTGTATGAGCAGGTTCAGTCAATCATAGAGGAAGTTATTAGCAAACAATTGGTTAGCGCATGTGGAATATATAAATTTTTTCGAGCGGCTGGAGATGGAGACAAGCTCCATCTTTATTCATCCAACGGTACGGAGGTCGTAGAAACCTTTCTCTTTCCTCGCCAGGAACATGGATCAGGATTGTGTCTCAGTGATTTTGTATCGCCTGCGCTTGATGAAGCGCGAGACTACGTTGCAGTTTTTGCTGTGACATGCGGGCATGGCGTGAGCGACCTCGCGGAAAAATATAGGAAAGAAGGCCAATACTTACGATCCCACATTGTGCAAGCCCTTGCGATAGAAGGGGCAGAAGCCTTTGCAGAATTAATACACGAACGTATCAGGGGCATGTGGGGATTCGCTGATCCACCTGAATTGACGATGGCAGATAGGTTCAAAGCGAAGTACAGAGGCGCGAGAATGAGTTTTGGTTATCCTGCGTGCCCGCGCCTGGAAGATCAGGAGCGGCTTTTCGGAATATTGCCGATCACCCAGTCAATAGGGGTGGAACTCACAGAGGGGTATATGATGGCACCCGAGGCTTCGGTGTCCGCCCTTGTGTTCCACCATCGTGAGGCTAATTATTTCGCTATCCTGCCAGAGGAGGCGGCCGCTTTTGAAGAACGGATAGCTGATCCAAAAGGGAAGTAAGTCGTAACCGGATTTCTGAGAGAAGGAGCAACAAAAGGGGGCGGAGGGCTCGCTACAATGCAGACAGCGGGCTTCCCAAAGGCAATGCGTTTATTGTCAATTCAAATAAAACGAAAAGGAAACTGTCTTGGCCGATCCGGATCAAATCTTTCGAACTGTAGCTACGGTGCAAAACGAATTGGCACAACAGAATTATGTAGCCGATCGGCCATTGGCTCTCACGGTTAAATTGTCGAACGATTTAAAAAAACCGATTCTCCTTGAAGGCGAGGCCGGCGTTGGAAAAACAGAACTCGCGAAGGCTCTTGCTACGGCACTGGATACGCCGCTGATTCGTCTCCAATGTTATGAAGGGCTAGACTCGAATACGGCCTTGTACGAATGGAATTACGCGAAACAGATGCTTCGTATCAGGCTTAGCGAAACAAAGCCCGAAGAACGAGGCATGGTTGAAGAGGGAATATTTGGCGAGGAATATTTATTGGATCGTCCGTTACTCAAAGCCATACGACATCACGGGCCTACGCCTCCGGTACTGCTGATTGACGAAATAGACCGGGCGGATGAAGAGTTCGAAGCTTTTTTGCTCGAAATACTCTCTGATTTTCAAGTTAGTATCCCGGAATTGGGGACTTTCCGCGCCCCCCGGCCACCTTACGTTGTTTTGACTTCTAATCGGACGCGTGAACTACATGACGCACTCAAGCGCCGCTGCCTTTTTCTCTGGATAGGCTATCCGACCGCGGAAAAAGAGCACGAGATTATTAGAGCACGGGTCCCGGAAATAGAGGCTGAATTAGCCAAAGGGATCGTTGCTACCATGCAGTCGCTTCGACGAATCGATTTTTACAAAAGGCCGGGTATAGCAGAGAGCCTTGACTGGAGCCGTGCCTTGGTAGGTCTGCGGGTTAACAGACTGTCGCTGACGGCGCTTCGTGATACGGCCGGCGTAATTCTCAAAAACCAAGATGATATTGAAACCCTGTTCGGACTGGACGAGGAAGTTGTATTCGGAACCGCCGCCAAAGAAGATATGAAAGAACGGTAGGGCATGCGCGACGGTTACAAGGCAGGGACGGCCGATATCCACCGAAGCCGCGGGCTTTCGACACAACTGCTTGCTCGCATGCTGAGCCTGTGCCGTATTGCTAGAGCTTCCGGTCTTGGGGTGAGCCAGGGCAGAGTTATAGATGCAGTCCGGGCTGTAAGTGTGGTCGACCTCAGCCGTATTGAAGATGTCCGGCTGGCCCTTCGCACAAACTTGGCTGCTACCCGGGGGGAAGAAAAAAAGTTTGATAGGTTGTTCGACGAGTACTGGTACGGAAAACCAGACGATGCCGGACACCTCATGGCATTAAACTCAGAATTACTGCGGGGCGACATTGATCAAGGACTGAGGGAATCACACGAGGACATAATTGGGCGACAGGAAGACACAAGCGATTCGGAGTCTTTTCGGGATTCAAAACTCATGGCACGGTGGGACGACCGAGCTGACTCTATAGTGCAAACCATAAGGGTTTTGAAAAAACGTTTGGCCACACGTCCGAGTCGCCGAACCAAGCCAGCGGCTCGGGGCAGAGGGATTGACCTGCGCCGATCTCTTCGACGGAATATGAACTTTGGGTTCGATTTGTTAACTTTGCTACGAGAGCAGCGGAGGATAAGGAAAACTCGATTGGTCGTACTCTGCGACGTTAGCGGGTCCATGGATGCATTCAATCCTTTCTTGTAGCAGCTCATGCTAGGCCTGCAGAAACAACTGCCAAACTCGCGCACCGTTGTTTTTAGTACCGAGTTCACGGAGATAACGCGCACGCTTCGGCACAGGTCTGTGGACCGTACACTGCAAAAAGTGGGCGAGCAGGTCAGACACTGGTCTGGCGGAACTAACATTGG
This sequence comes from uncultured Enterobacteriaceae bacterium, assembly GCA_964460065.1. GTDB lineage: Bacteria > Desulfobacterota > Binatia > Bin18 > Bin18 > Bin18. The sequence continues at coordinate 15,722 of CAYWPF010000016.1, read as the reverse complement.
TGCCGCCCTACATGAGTTGAACCGGCGTTCTCTGCGTGGCGGAGTAGCATCATCGACCGTCGCGATCATCATTAGTGATGGCTACGACAGTGGTGAGCCCGTTGTTGTAGATCGGGAGATGCGTGCTTTAAAGCGACGGGTTCGGTCGATCGTCTGGGTCAATCCGATGTATGGTGCTACCAGTTTTGAGCCCCGGGCCCAAGGGCTGAAGGCAGCTCTTCCGCACGTTGATCATTTCCTTCCGGCTTACAATGCCCAGTCGTTACGAGTTTTAGTATCCGGACTTTCTCGTATCTAGTCAACTAATTTCCGTGGTTGGACCGCCTTTTAGGGAGGCAAAGCTAGGCGAGTTTATTAGGATTGCCGGGACCCCGAGAAGTGTGAGAGCTTACAGACTCTTGACAAGGTACGCGCCCGCCATTAGTCAGTTGGCAGCCTGTCGGGAAGTGAGGGTGTATGGCAACAAAGTATGTAGAGGTTGACGGTTACGCGGTAAACTACTTTCATACCGGACAGACGACCCTTCCGACTGTCGTCCCTGACACGCATAAAGGTAGATTGCTTTTGTATGTCCACGGAGCAGGTAGCAATGGTCACTTCGCTCACAAGATGATGGACATTTTGGCCGGCAGCCATAGCCCGATATCATTTGATTTTCCCGGGCACGGGCGCTCTAGCGGAACCGAAAGCCTAAAAAGTGTTCAAGCTTATAGTGACTTCACTTATGCATTTTGGAAGGCTTTGGCTTTGCGCCCGGTTGTGGTTGTGGGCCATTCTATGGGGGGTGCAATCGCGATGGACCTCGCTCTTCGTTATTCTGATATGGTTGAAGGGTTGGCGCTAACGTGTACTGCGCCCAAATTCGACATTCCAGCTGAACTGATTGAAACGTGGGAGTCCGTAATGAAGGGCCGGCAGGGCCAGCCTTTCAACCGCGCGTCGTGTTCACCAAAAACGCCGCAAGAGGTAGTGCAGCAGGGGTGGATGGAACAAATCAAAACGGACCCGCGCGTTCGCTGTTTGGACCTTATTGCCTGCCAGAAGGTTGATCTAACGGACCAGTTGGGAGATATAAAAGTCCGCACGTTAATTTTGGCCGGGGAAGACGATAATACCGCTCCGATAGCCCAGGCAGAGGTACTTCGCGACGGTATTCCGAACTCGGAGCTGTCAGTGATCCCTGACTCGGGACATTGGTTACCACTGGAAAAGCCCGAGGAGGCATGTGCGGCTATTCAAGGGTTCTTGAGTTAGGAGAGACGTCATGAGTATTAGCCGGAAGGCCGCGCTTGCGGGAGTGTATGAGCATCCGCTCCGCTGGGCACCACATAAAACACAGTATCAGATCATGGCGGAATCGGCACGTGGAGCACTTGGCGAGGCTGGTTTGACCATTAAAGATGTGAACGGTTTGTTCACTTCGGGTGTCGGTGGCATGGGCATCATAGCGCTCGCCGAACATCTGAATCTTAATCCAGATTTTCTTGACTCCAATTCCATAGGAGGGTCTTCTTTCGTCTCTCATACTGCCCATGCCGCAGCCGCTATTGCTGCTGGGTATTGCGACGTCGCACTAATCTTGTACGGCAGTAAATGGTCTTCGGACCGGTTCGCCGTGGGGACAGGGGGAGCAGGCGGCGGTGACCCGCCAGAACAGTTCGAAAGCTGTTACGGGCCCACTACCGTCGGGGACTATGCCCTCGCGGCACAACGGCACATGCACGAGTTCGGCACAACAAGCGAGCAACTTGCAGAGATCGCTGTCGTTACCCGTAGTCATGCGTCCTTAAACCCTAATGCAAAGTTTCGAGATCCGATAACGGTGGAAGATGTCCTCGCTTCCCGTGAGGTTTCTTCACCGCTGCATCTTCTCGACTGCTGCATGATATCGGATGGCGGAGGGGCATTAGTTGTAACCTCGGCGGAAAAAGCACGAGATTTGGATAAAAAGCCCGTTTATATATTGAGTGCAGCGGAGGCCTGCACCCATACAAGCGCCGGATACCGGGAGATTACGGATGCGGCGGCGAGTCAATCTGGACCCAAGGCTATAGAGCGCGCCGGATTGCGGCACAGCGATTTTGACATGGCGATGATTTACGACTCCTTTACTATAACGGTCTGTATTACCTTGGAGAGTCTCGGGTTCTGCAAAAAAGGCGAGGGAGGGTCGTACATTCAGAACGGGCGAATCGCGCTCGGGGGAGAGCTCCCTATCAACACCGATGGTGGCGGCCTGTCGTCGAATCATCCTGGAATGCGTGGAATATTTCTGGTAATCGAAGCAGTTAAACAATTGCGTGGAGAATGTGGTGATCGTCAAGTGAAAGACTGTGAGCTGGCATTTTGTCATGGGACCGGGGGAACCTTAGGCCTGAGACACAGCGGGGCGTCGCTAGTTTTAAGCATTTGAGAAAACCATCAACCGCAGGGGACCGATTATGGCAGACGAAAAGAGAAAGACGAAACGGCCGGTTCCTCGGATCGACGAAGAATCGCGGCCTTTTTGGGAGGCGTGCGCCCGGCACGAGCTATACATTCAAAAATGCAAAAATTGTGGCACGGCGTTCTATTACCCTCGAGGGTTTTGTCCGGAAGACCTATCGGCAGATTTTGAATGGGTAAAATGCAGCGGGAAGGGGAAAGTGTATACTTACACGGTAACACGACAGAATCAGAGTGCCGGATTCCGTGACAAGGTTCCCTATGTCATGGCCTATGTGGAACTAGAAGAGGGAATCCGGATGTTGACGAATATAGTTGACTGCGATCCCAAAGATGTAGCCGTCGGCATGAGCGTTGAAGTAACTTTCGAAGACGTGACACCCGACATATCCATTCCTTTGTTCAGGCCCGTCTAGCATACGGAGGTTTTATCGGATTAGCAATGTCTCAGCAAACGAGGCCACAGGTCAAAGGCCACGAACGGCGAGATTGCCACGAACGATTGCTTCTGGCAGTATGGGCGGTGTCCCGCATTTCACCTAGTTATAATATAGAGATGGACGACAGCCAAACCGTTAGGTAGGTTTCCGGACACGATATGGCGCGAGTTATCGATCTACATCTGCATTCTGAGGCGTCCGATGACAGTCGGGCACCAGTCGAAGCCTACCTTAAGTGGCTCAGGCGCAAGAAAGACGAACGACCGGTTGACGGCATCGTTTTAACGGAGCACCGACAGTTTGATGTGCAAAGTGACTATCGAGATTTAGAGGATAAATACGGACTACTGATCTTGAAGGCCTCTGAAGTTGAAACAGAATATGGTCACGTGCTCGTCTATGGAGTGAACGAAGAAATTCTCAAGCGTTTTGATTTCTCGAACGTCAGGATTCCAGCGCAAGAGCTAATCAATGAGGTGGCGGTGCGAGGAGGTGTGGCTATGCCGTGTCACCCAGGCCGCCCGACTATTGGGTTGATCGAGCATTATGAAACAAGACCACCGCTCGAGGGGGTCGTTGGGGTGGAGGCGTTGAATGGTGGGAGTAAGAAAGGCGAAAATGAGCGTGTCACGAATTTGATGGAAAGCCATGGTTATCACGGTTTTGGTGGAAGCGATGCACATCTGGTCAGTTTTGTCGGTATCTGTGCGACCCAGTTTAATGCGGAGATAGAAACCATAGAAGATCTTGTTGCCGCCCTGTCAGGCGGAGGTTACCACCCCGTCGATTTCCGCGTCAGGCGTACTTCTATGGCTTCGGCCTAGAATATGGAAAAAGTTAAAGGATTCTCTTGATGGCGCTTGACTTCGATAGATCTATACTAGGCAAAGTGTTTGACGAGACGGACTTCGCTCCGGTAACCAAGGAGGATATTTCGAAGTTCTGTCAGGCGCTAGGAGAAACGAATCCTTTGTTCACCGACGAAGACGTCGCGGCAGATGGTCCATACGGTGGCGTGGTTGCCCCCCCTACCTATGTGACGCGACTGAGGCCCAATAAGATGACGCCCGAGCATATGCCACGTCTCGGCAAGGTGGGCTTTGATGGCGGACGCGACGTGGAGATTTTCTCACCAGTTCGTCCCGGCGATACCCTCAAAATGGTAAGTAAAATACATGATGTTTACGAGAAGACAGGCCGGAGCGGGTCAATGTATTTTATTGTTCTTCGAAACATAATTACAAATCAGGACGGAGTCGAGGTCGCTATCGTGGATCATAGGATCATGCAACGATGAAAACTGTCTATTTTGAGGAAATTGAAGAAGGGGACGAATTACCCCCTATAGATATGAATTTGACTAAGGATTTTGTCCGGCGTTACGCGAAAGCGGCCAACATGGACTTTCCGCGTTTTACGGATGATGAGGGAGCAAAAAAAGAAGGCTTGCCTGGTCTCATTGCCCCGGGTGTTCTAAGTATGGGATTGCTGGCGCGGCTGATCAGTGAATGGAATCATGCGGCGTTGATAAAACGAATTGGTACCACTTTCAGGAGCCTGGTCCTGCCTGACTGCAACATTCACTTATTTGGTTTTGTTACTCAAAAGAACGAAGCAGATCATACGGCCGAATGCGATATATGGATGGAGAATGATGATGGTGAACGTTGGGCTATTGGAACAGCAACAGTTACACTGCCGGTCAAAACTGCTTAGCTACGGGTCTGTCGGTTATAAAAGAATGAACAAATATCGTCTCATTATTAGTTTGTTGTGTTTCGCGCTGTACAACGTGGGAGGGCTGCTCTGGGCCGTGCCTTTGGCGCATTCGCAAGCGGCCGCTGCAGAAAACCCTCTTACTGACCCTTTTGACACGCTTGATGCGGCAGTACCAGCCTACGACCCGTCCGCTTTAGAGCCATTCAACGAGAAAATGTTCTCGTTCAATATATGGATGGACGAGCACCTGCTACGGCCGGTCGCGAGAACGTACGCCAAGGCGGTGCCAGAGGGCGCACGCCAGGGGGTGGGGCGGTTCTTTCACAATCTCGGCGTGGTTCCTCGGTTTGCGAACAGCCTGTTCCAATTCAAACTGAACGGTGCGGCACGGGAGGCCGGTCGCTTTTTCATAAACACTACGATAGGCGGGCTTGGCTTCTTTGATGTAGCTAAGGATAAGTTTGCTCTCGAGAAGAGCGAAGAGGATTTTGGTCAGACGCTGGGAACCTATGGCGTGGGACCGGGCCCTTATGTAGTCCTACCTTTCTTAGGCCCTTCTACGGTGCGGGACGCATTTGGGAGATTGGCCGATGGCGCAATGGACCCGACGCAGTACTTTTTGTCGGCGACGGAGATAACGGCGATTGGTACTGGAACAACGGGTACGGGTGCTGTCAACCTGCGGTCACTGAATCTTGAGCTTTTTGAGAGCGTCGACCGTTTTTCGCTGGATTTGTATAGTGCCGTACAAGATTTCTATTTGCAAAGTCGTGAGCAGGAAGTAGCCAGGTAAGGGCCGCGCGGGAAGATTCGGAATTCGGGCGGGGCCAGCGGCTAAACAACGTGCCACTTTCAGCTGGGAATTCGTTAGAGAATGCACAACACAACACTGTTCTGCCAAAGTACGAGGTGCGGTGAGAGTCCCGTTTTAAATCGGGTGCCAACGGCCTTCGTTGCTGGAGTGGCGTTCCTGACTGTCGTCTTCGCTGGAGGTGGGTTGTGCATGGCCGACGGACCAGCAGATTCGATACGGAGCCTCATTTCTACAATGATGGAATGTGGCCGTATGACCGAGCCCTCCAAGAACGAGTCAGGATGCACAGACGAACAGATAGAAAACAATCTGGCTCTTGGACGGCTTGCGGAATGGCTCATGGGACCGAATTGGACTCAACTCAACGAGAACCAAAAGGATGACTTCGTTAATCTTCTTCGGCGATTGTTACGAGAGCTTGCATATTCCCAAGCAGCGAAATTCCTAAAAGACACGAACTTTGAATACGGACCTGCGCAGGTGAAAGGTAATGAGGCCCTGGTCGACGTGACTGTCATTAAGCCTGACGAAGGGCGCATGCTTATTGGGTTTCGTTTGAATCGTACGGCCGGCGTTTGGAAAATTTGGGATGTACGATTGGACGGTGTTAGTGTAGCCAGCAATTTGCGAAAACAGGTTCAGTCGATCATGGGGAAACATTCGTATGAAGAATTAGTCAACCGAATGCAGAAAAAAATTGATACGGCCGGCCTGCCCTAAATGGAGAACTGTTGCAGGTGTTCAGGCCCCAATCCTTCAAGGTATGACTAATACTTTCGGTCCTGGATGTTAGGATCCCAAACGTTATCGAGCAGACGCAATCGCGTGGGGCATATACTGCCCCCCTTCTTTAACAAAGAGGCCTGAGGTGCTTCGCAAACTATCCTATTTGACGCGGGTATTTGATAAGTACCAGAAGAAGATACTGCATAGTTGGGCTTCTTGTGTTGTCCGATATCCTATAACGGCACTGGGTCTTTGCTTGCTTATCTCAGTTGTGGCAACGTTCTACGTTGCCGAGAATCTTGTACTTGTGACGGGCCGGAACGATTTGGTTTCAGCCGACAAACGTTATCTGCAACTTGACGAGGAATATTCGTCTCAATTTGTGGGTATAGACCATATCGTAGTAGTTATCGAACCAGTTGATTTGTCGCAGGGGAAAGCCTTTGTTTCGCAACTCGCGCGCCAGTTGGAACAGCGCCCCGAACATTTTACCGAAGCTTTGTACCGGGTAGACATCGCTTCGCTCGATGGGAAGAAATTGTTGTATTTGGATACCTCTCAGCTGGTTGAGTTGCGTGAAAACATCCAAAACAATAGGGATTTGATTGAGACGCTACTTGAGCGGCCCGGTTTAAATACACTCCTTGAAGCAATCGATAGGCAAACTAGCGAGGCGGCAGTGGCCTACCTGGTGGAAGATTTGTTTGGGCTTGGTCCAGATACTTCAGAGGCGACAATAAGATTTACCAATTTCCACGTCTCATTTTTGGGCCAGTTATTTTTGGAAATGTCCCGAGCACTGGACGGGGGTGATTATCGTTATCGCTCACCATGGACCGAGTATTTCGGGGGTTTTAAAACAAATGATGAGGACGGGTACTTAGTATCGCACGACGGAAAGTACATATTCCTAATGATCACGGCCACGGAGGATGTGGGCGCCGGATTTAATGACCTTCAAGCGTCTATGGGGGTGATTCGGAGTGTGATCGCGCAAACGAAGGAAAATTTTCCTGGACTTGAAGCTGGAGTCACTGGTACTAAAGCACTGGGAAATGACGAAATGCTTAGTGCTCAGCGCGACACGGCCGTCGCTACGGTTGTGTCTCTATCCGGCATTGTGCTTTTGTATATCCTGTTCTTTAGGAGGGTGCGCCACCCAATATTCATCGTGGTATCTTTGGTAGTGGGCTTAAGCTGGACCATGGGATTTGTGGTGTTGGCTGTCGGGCATCTTACAATCATAACGGTATTTGTAGCACCTATGTTGCTTGGCCTTGCGGATGATTTTGGCGTTCATTTTATGACAAGGTATGAGGAAGAGAGGTCGGCTGGTAGGGAGATGCACGCGGCTATTACCATTGTGTTCGATCAGACGGCACCGAGCATCATCGCTGGGGCGGTGACTACATCGCTGGCATTTTTGGCAGTAATGCTGGCGGATTTTCGGGGAGTACAAGAACTCGGTATAATTTCCAGCGGCGGCATCTTACTGTGCTTGGTATCTGTTCTGATATTTCTCCCGGCCTTGATTGTGAGCGCAGATGCAGTATCGCCCTGGCGTGCCGCCTCAAAGCGACGGGTAGGGTTTGATGGAACATTCAGAATCTTTGGTGAAATAGTAGACCGGCGGCGCGGTGTCCTTTTTGCGTTGGTCGGAATGGCGACTGTGGCAGGAGCGTATGGGCTCAAATTTGTCTCATTTGATTACAATCTACTTAACCTTCAAGCCCACGGAACCGAATCCGTTGAGTGGGAAAAACGGATTATAGAAAACTCCGAACGATCTTCATGGCATGCGCTCGCAACGGCCGATACTTTGCACGCGGCACGTGAAAAGGCCCAAGCGTTTTCCCGACTTCCTAGCGTTGCGACAACAGAAAGTTTTGCATCGCTTGTGCCTGAGCACCAAGACCAGCGTCTCGAACTCGTTAGGAGTCTCTCGCCTATTGTGACTGAAATGCCGAATTTCAATGGTGACGTGCGCCCCTTAAATCTGCCACTAGTTTATGAGGTGCTGGACAAATTGCGTCTAAAGATCCGAGACCAGACAGACGGGACCTCGCCCGACCTTGGAGTACTACGCCGGCGACTGCTTGACGTCGTCACGTCCCTTCGCGAAATTGCTGAGCCCGCGGCTATCGAAAGGTTGACGTCTCTACAGGACCTGGTGTTCTCCGATTTTCAAAGGAAATGGAAAATCGTTGCGGAGAACGTGCTTCCGAAAGGCGAGATAGTTGATTCGGATATACCGACGCAATTGAGTGATAGGTTCGTCAGCCGCGACGGAAGACGTTACCTTATTCAAATCTACCCACGTGAGAATATATGGGAACGTGGCCCCTTAGAAGAGTTTGTGGACGAACTGAGGTCTGTTGATGAGGATGTGACCGGGTCCCCCGTTATAGGTTATGAATCGATCCGCGCCATGAAGGATGGGTATGTAGAAGCGGCATTCTATGCGGCCATTGCTATTTTCTTCGTGACTATCCTGGCCTTGGGCCGCGTGCAGGATGCTCTCCTCGCAATGTTACCACTTATAGTTGGCATGCTATGGACAGCGGCACTGATGTGGTTGTTGAATCTGAAGTTCAACCTCGCAAATATGGTTGCGGCACCTTTGATAATTGGAATTGGCGTAGAGAACGGGATTCACCTTGTCCAACGTTTCCGGGAGGATCCTAATGGTTCGGCGGCAGACTTGATTGCGGGGAGCACAGGCCAAGCCGTAGTACTTTTTTCACTTACGACGATGGTTGGATTTGGCAGTCTTATGGTCGCGGATTACTACGGTATGTTCAGTATAGGGTTACTTCTTAGCCTTGCTGTCGGCTGCGTATTAGTCGCCTCAAATGCTATGTTGCCGGTCCTTCTATATCAATTGAGGGATCACGAGAAAGGAGCTCAAAAAATATGGTGAGCGGGCCGGAGTTTGTTAGTTATTTGCGCGACGCGGACTTCGATTTTTTCACTGGTGTACCATGTTCACTCGTGAAAAGTGTGGTTGCAGTTCTTGAGACCGAGGGCCCTTATATTCCTGAAACGCGGGAAGATGCGGCCGTTGGTTTGGCTGTCGGCGCGTACATGGCGGGAAAAAAGCCTGTCGTTATTATGCAGAACTCGGGTCTGGGCGTGTGTTTGAACGCGCTTTCGTCGCTTAGTCTCATTTACGGATTCCCTTGTTTACTCTTGATTACCTGGCGTGGCTATGAAGGCAAAGACGCGCCGGAGCACCTTATTATGGGTGATATTGTCTTAGAACTTTTGACCACGCTAAAAATCACCTACCGGATACTTGAACCGGATTCTATCGGGAAGAGTGTGCGTTGGGCTGGGGAGCGGATGAGCGTTGACGCTGCGCCCGTCGCGCTAGTTTTGCCACCGGACGTGATAACATGAATTTATCAGCGGCGTTGGGTGTGATTATCCCATTAATGCGGGACGCGCTGATCGTACATGCGAACGGCTTCATCTCTCGGGAGTCGTTCAATCTCGATGATCGCGCCGGGAATTTTTATATGATTGGATCGATGGGCCTCGCATCATCCATAGGTCTAGGAATCGCTTTGAACGCGCCAAACCGTCGAGTGGTGGTACTAGATGGAGACGGAAACGTACTCATGAACATGGGATCATTAGCACTCATCGGAGCGCAACGTCCGGCTAATTTTTTGCATGTTGTCTTAGATAATGAAGCCTATGGGTCTACGGGAAATCAACGAACTATTACGGACCGTGTCGCGCTCGAAAGAATCGCAGAGGCGAGTGGCTATATAAATGTCCGTCGTGCCGGTAGTACCACGGCATTGCAAACGTTCACCCAGGACTTACTTAGCCTGGATGGCCCCTCATTTCTCTTGGCCAAAATTACCGTAGACCAAAAACAGCGCGACATCGGACGAATCGTCCATGGGCCAAAGGAAATAGCGAGACGATTCATGGAAAATGTCGGAAAGACGGACGAGAGGTAACACTAGTTACATTGCCAATGGAACGTTTTGTACTTCTTAACCCAGGACCAGTCAATGTGTCGCCGCGTGTACAGCAGTCTCTGACACGGGGGGATTTGTGTCATAGAGAAACGGAGTTTTCGGATCTTTCGGACAATATTCGTGCAAAGATAGTGAAGGCTTTTGGATCGGCTGCGTATGGTGCTGTTTTACTAAGCGGTTCTGGGACGTCCGCGGTAGAGGCTATGGTCTCGTCGGCAGTTCCAGATGGAAAGAAACTCTTAGTCATCAATAACGGCGTTTATGGGGACCGTATAAGTCAAATAGCCGATGCTTATAGTATCCCGTATGAAGAACTGCGTTTTGAGTGGACGTTACCTCCTGATATTGGTCAAATCGAGGCTGCGTTGGAAAGAGACCCGTCTATTGCTGCGGTTGCTGCCGTCCACCATGAAACAACGACCGGTTTGATCAATCCGGTCGCAGAGATAGGGAATATCGTTCGCGGCCGCGACCGGATATTTTTGCTCGACGCTGTCAGTTCTCTCGGTGGTGAAGTTTTGGATTTTGAACGGGATCATGTGGATTTGTGTGCATGCACAGCAAACAAATGTATCCAGGGCCTGCCAGGTGTGTCCTTTGTACTAGGCAAGAAAGAAGTTCTTCGGTCCATGGGTGGTTATGCCCGTAGATCCCTTTATTTAAATTTACCTCTGCATTGGGAAGCTCAAGAGCGGAGGAGTACGCCATTTACCCCGGCAGTACCGGCTTGGTATGCCTTAGATGAAGCAATGGATGAATTATTGGAAGAGACCGTGGTAGGCCGTGTCCGTAGATATCGCGATGCGGCGCATTTTCTGCGTCAGGGCTTTTCGCGTATCGGACTCGAGTGCCTCGTGCCCGAACATTTACGTTCGAACACATTGACTTCGCTCACTTTGCCGCCGGGAATGCCCTACATTCATCTCCACGATACCCTCAAGCAAAGGGGTTTCGTAATTTATGCAGGGCAAGGGAAGCTTCAGACCTCAGTTTTCCGCGTTGCGAATATGGGCCATCTTCAGAAAGAGGACTTCCGGCGGTTTTTGGTCCAACTAGAAAAGATAATCATGGACCAGAAATGATGAAAGCTATAATACTAGCGGCGGGCGTAGGCAAACGTTTCCATTCCTCCGGTTCGAAGTTGCCTAAGTGTCTGTTGAAAGTAAGGGGTAGAACCCTTCTGGAACGAGGAATTTCTGCGCTCACCGCGGCGGGTGTTGGAAATATAGTTGTGGTAGTCGGGTACTGCGCACGTGCTGTTATAGATGAGATCGGTGACCGGTGCGGTACCGCGACCGTTCAATACATCACTAACAATGAATACACAAAGGGCGCGATCCTTTCGCTGTGGGCTGCTCGCAACGAAGTTGATGGGGACCTACTGATCATGGACGCGGACGTGCTATTCCCGGTGAGTATGATTAAGCGGCTAGTCAATTCTGAGCAGCCTAACTGTTTTCTTCTCGATCCTGCATCGAGCAATACTGGAGAAGAGCAGATGCTTCTCACGCGGCAGGGGAGAGTAGAAACTATTGTTAGGGGGGGCTCTGGGGATTACGATTTAGTTGGGGAGTCTGTTGGCTTCCTTCGGGTATGCCATGATGATGCACAAATACTATTTGCCATTCTTGAGGAGTTTGTGAATGACGGCCAGGACAATATAGAGCACGAGGAGGCGTATCCGAAATTCTTGGCCGAATGCTGGGTGGGATTCGAGCGTGTGGATGATTTGCCGTGGACGGAAATCGATTTCCCTGAGGATCTTGAGCGGGCCGAGAAGGAAATAATGCCAAAAATTGATAGCCTCGATCGCCCTAACACAGGCTAACAACATAAAGGCTAAACGGCACGATGCGCGCGAATCGCTCACGATCGACTACTACTCAGGAAAGATACCTTATAGTTAGTGGGGATGATTTTGGCTTATCGTCGCAAGTGAACAAGGGGGTGTTGCAAGCCCACAAGAACGGTATTTTAACGAATACGAGCTTGATGGTGACGGGCGAAGCCTGGCGAGAGGCGGTCGAAATCGCGAAGTCGCTACCTACACTGGCAATTGGTTTGCATCTCACGCTCGTTCAGGGGCGCGCGGCTTTGTCCCCATCTCAAATCCCGAAGATTACGGATGACCAAGGAAATTTTTCAAACAACGCGGTGTACTCGGGGCTGCGGTACTATTTTTCGGGCCAGGTACTGAGCCAAATACGTGCCGAGTGCCGAGCCCAAATTGAGCGATTCTTATGCACGGGGTTGCGTTTGTCCCACGTTGACGGCCACCTGAACATCCATATGCACCCATCCATCATGGATATTCTTCTGAGCTTGAAGGACGAGTACCGTATACCAGCCGTGCGTCTGACGAGAGAGAATTTCTTTTCGACACACGCTCTCGGCGGAGGGTTTGCTTGTAGAAAAGCATTGGAAGCCCTCATCTTTGCTAATCTTGGCCGCGCAGCCGAGAAAAAATTGCATAAACACGGTTTGGGATTTCCCGATAATCTTTTCGGCCTGCACCAAAGCGGTGTTGTAGACGAGACTTACCTTCTACGATTGTTGCCTACACTTAAAGCAGGAGTCAGTGAAATTTATTGCCATCCGTCCGTGCTCCCTTGCCCCGTGGTAGCACGGTGTACGCCTACATATCGGCGGGACCTTGAACTGCAAGCATTGACGAGCCAAAAGGTAAGAGATGCTGTGTCCCGGGAACGAATACGACTTATTAGTTATGCAAAGTTCAGCTCTCCCTAGTCGTCCTCATACGTGGCCTATAAATTCATGCGGGTCATCGTACCGTTCGATCTGACCCGAAACGTGTAGGGACCCCAACGGACGGTTCTTCCCCACAGGCTGTTCAGCCAGACAAAAAAGGATAATAAGTCGGTCAGTGGGACTAGGAGAATACTGGCCCAAGGGAGGGTAGATTTAAGAAAAATCGTACTAATGAAGAACGCCGTAACCATACGCAACAAGATCAAACCGAAGGCAGCGGCACACATTTCAGGGGCCGGCCAAAGGCAAAGTAGGGTAAGGCCTGCCCAGACGGTACCGAATGTAACAGCCGTGCTTAGATAGCCCCCCGGTCGGCAGTTCCGTTGGGTCCTTCCCCATCTAATTTGGTGATGAAATAAATCAGTAAAGGAACTTACGTCGGGGCGCGTCTCTACTACGGTAGGAATTATCTGTAATCTAAAGCCAGCGCGCGCCAAGTTGAAGCCTAGATAATAGTCGTCTGCCAAGAAATTGCGGAGCGGGACAAATCCGCCGATGGATTCAAGACAATGCCGTTTAACGGCTATGGTCGCGCCAAAAGCATATGATGGTTTTTCTATTTGACTTGCCACTATCACCTGAGTGATGAAACTAGTCTCGATCATGATTGATTCGATCAGAGCAGGCAAAGGCCGGGACGCCCCGCCCCGGTAAATACAAGTTACCAGGCCTGTGTCACGCTTCGTGAGCGGAGGTATGATCTTGTGCAAATAGTCTGTATCTACTTTTACGTCACTGTCCGTTATAACTAGATGATCATATTTTGCCTCCAATAGAAGGTGATGCAGGGTACTTACTTTATAGTTTTCTCCAATCACATGGGGTTCGACAACTAGAGAGATGTCGCAGGCCGGAAATTTCTTTTGGATTTGTTTTACAACGGAGACTGCAGGATCCTCTGGTTCCCGTACGCCGAAAATGATTTGAAGGGAGGGGTAATCAAGACGACAAAAGGTTGCCAAAGTATCGTAGAGATCATGAGGCGCCCCCTTGAGAGGCTTCAGAATAGAAACAGGAGGATACTTTGATAGAACTGGTGGGGACGTCGAGCTGAACAGGCGCCGTGCTGCGCCGACGCTCAAAATGTAGTATAGGGCCGACACGCAAAGGAGGCCCAAAAGAAACCAGGCTAACAAAAAAGACATGGCTTATAGATGAGAGGCTTTCCCCATTCCGGCACTCTGCCCCTATTGCACATCTGCCCTACTCTGCTAAGAAGCGTCACCCGCGACTGCGTTCATCTGTCTCCTTTTTCTCATGGTTCGGAAAAACTCCTTGCCCTCCTGCCACATCCGTTTCCGTTCGTCACGATCGCGCGCCATTTTTTTTACGGCTTTGAAGATGTACTTGGGCCGCAGATAATAGGAACGATAAAATTTCTCGACTGTTTCGAATATTTCCTCACCCTTCAAGTCGGGATAATTTATCACACATTTCTGGTAGCCTGATTTGCCGACCATATCCTCGGCTTTGATGTACCCATTGTCCACAGCGAAGTCATAGAATGCAGTTCCGGGGTACGGAGATGCGAGCGATACTTGGATGGTTTCTGGGTTCATGTCTCGCGCAAATTTCATAGTCTCGCGCATTGTTTCCCTTGTTTCGCCCGGTAAGCCGAGGATGAAGGTCCCGTGAATTAAAATGCCAAGTTCGTGACAGTGTTGGGTGAAGCGTCTCGAGGTTTCAAGGGCAACCCCTTTCTTGATATTCTTCAAAATCGCGGCGTTGCCAGATTCGTAACCCACAACAAACAAGCGAAGGCCCCCGTCTTTCATGGATTTTAGTGTTTCGTAATCAACATTGCCGCGAGCATTTGTAGACCAGCACAGGCCCTTGCTGCCCATTTGTTTCGCTATCTCTCTCGCTCGGTTCGGGTCTGCGGTAAAAGTGTCGTCATCGAAAAACACTTCTTTCATTCCTGGAAAAAGACTTTCCATTCCAGCCACTTCTTGCATCACGTTTTGGACCGATCGTGTTCTGTAAGAGTGACCGGTCGTGACTTGTGGCCACAAACAAAAGGTGCATCGTGCCGGGCATCCCCTGCCGGTATACAATGATACGTAAGGGTACTGACAATACGGACTATTATATTTTCGAAAATCTAAGTCCCGGTCATAAATATTCGTGACGAATGGAAGTTGATCCAGGTCCGCATCTGTTAACGGGACACGATCAAGATTATGGTGGATCATGCCGTTCTTGCGAAAACTGATTCCGCGTATATTCGTCCAGTCGCGTCCCTCCGCCACTTCCTTCATAGAGTAGTCGAATTCTTTTCGTCCGACGAGGTCTATGGATTCCGAAAGCATCAGCGTTTTTTCCGGTTCTGCAGTAGCCTGCCCGCCAACGAACGCTATTGTACAATCTTGATTCTGTGCCTTAATAAGTTCAGCAGTCTGCGCGTCTAATTGAACTGATGGGGTGCTCGTGTGCAAGACGATAAATTCATAGTCCTTTGCTATGTCTATAGTTTGCGCTTGGTTTATACCTTCCGGTGGGGCATCGAGTACACGGCTATCTTCTATCATGCCGGCGGGATAGCAGAGCCACGTAGGGTA
Organism: uncultured Enterobacteriaceae bacterium; assembly: GCA_964460065.1. Classification (GTDB taxonomy): domain Bacteria; phylum Desulfobacterota; class Binatia; order Bin18; family Bin18; genus Bin18. The sequence goes on along the minus strand of CAYWPF010000016.1, from coordinate 259 downwards.
CCAGAATGACCACACTTCACGGGTTGCCTGGTAGCGAGAACCGGCTCCCCCATCAAAATTCTCATATGCCGGCGGGTTCAAAAATAACGTCCGCATCTTGGGTCTCCTCCTCAACCGGTGCCCAATCCTCTCATTTGCGAAACAAAGACAAAACATTCCGCTTCGAGGCCGGTTATTATACATGTAAGGTGGGATAAAGGAAGCAAGTCTTCGATCGTGACAACTTACAACCGTGGCGCTTCAGGACGATCGGGTCGGT
>CAYWPF010000015.1:0-5402 GCA_964460065.1 uncultured Enterobacteriaceae bacterium | reverse complement strand
CTCCGCGTAGAAGGGACTGCCCATGAGATATTGTCCAAGGTTCAGAATTTCGGCGGTGCTTGGGTCGAGGCTGTTATTGGATCCGATGATCGTGATTTGGAAACTGTAGATCGAATACGTTCTTCGGAAAGTATAGTTGCGGTTCGTTTCGAAGACACACGCAAGGCCCAGGGAACGTCTGGGACGCCGGACAATTTGGGAGAAAAACCGCCGCGCGATGTCTTTGCGGAATACTACGAGACGAGGCGTGGCGTTGCTCCCGCCCCGCAACTGGTGGCCCTTTTTGAACAATTGTACCGTGAGGCCAGTACGACTCTCGAGGACGCAAGTTAATCCGTTGGGTGAGGAGCTGGTTAATAGTATGCGGCCGAGAAAGCTTGCCATCAAGAACTTCATGCCTTTTAGGGTCGTAGCGCCGCAAGCACACGAAGTGGATTTTTCAGGGATAGACCTTTTTTCGATTACAGGTCCGATGGGGAGCGGAAAGTCTGCGTTGGTCGACGCAATCGTTTGGTGTTTGTATGGGCGCACCTCCCGATATGGAGCGGATTCCAAAGGCGTGATCTCTACCGGCGAGACCATGTGCGAAGTTGCCCTGGACTTTACTGTGGGAGAACGCTGGTTTCGCGCAGTTCGTCGAACAGGAAAGGTAACCGACTCAGGGTTGAGCGAGCTTTTGGGGAGTGAGTGGATTCAGGACAAATCCGGAGCGGCCTTGCTGACTAGGCGTGTTGAGGAGATTTTGGGTTTAGATTTTGACAGCTTTACCAAAACAGTGATATTGCCTCAGGGCCGTTATGCGGAGTTTCTCACAAGTGAGCCCAAAAAGCGTAGAGAATTGTTAGCAAAAATATTGGAGCTAGGGGTCTATGCTGAAGTCGCGGACCGGGCGAAGTCCGTTGGCGAACAAGCGAGGGCCCGTGCCCAAACGTTAGACGAGACCCTCTCACAGTATAGTGATCTTTCTGAGGAGTTTGTCGTATCGCAAAGGGAGGGGCTCACAGATCTGGAAGGGAGAATAAAGGCTAGTGTCGCCGAAGAAGAAAAGTTGCGAGTGGCCACATTGCAATCGGAACGCGTGAGCAAACTTCAGTCGAGATCAGACGAGTTGGAGAAAGAATCTAAATCGCGGGAGATTGAAATAGTTGAGGCGAGGAAAAGGTGTGAAGTAGCACAGCAGGGTCTGAAAAGTTTAGATGAGCACCTTTCCGTGCTCACCCAGCGCCGGCTCGCACTAGGATATAGCGCTGAGCGACATCATGTGGTTCGCCAGGCCAAAATTCACATACAAGAGATGATTGCGGCTGGAAAAGAGGCGCATGCGAAAGGGACGACGTTGCGCGGGCTACGCGATGAGTTGGACCAAGTAACTCAAACTCTAGTTGTCCAGACCGACAACGTTAAGAAACTACGAGAGCGGTTAGTCGGTGTTAAGACCGTGTTTGATGGACTCGTAGCGCAGAATGGGGGATTGGTACAGCTGGCTGAAAAATCGAACATCGTCAAACGTTGGAAGGAGTTGCGTCAGGAACAAAACGACTTGGCCTCTCGAAGTCGGGTGTTAATTCAAAAACAGACAGAGAACAGAGCGACTTGTAAGGTCGCAATAGAAAGAGAGGCGGCTCAGGAGGAGGTTGGGAAGACACTGAAAGCGCGCGCGCGAGGTCTCGAAGACGAAGAGCGGAAGATGGGCCAAGAACTCGCGGCGACTATGCGGCTGACGGATGAAATAGAAGCTGCGAATCGGGCGGAAGAGAGATTGTCCGCCGAGTTAGAGGACAAGCGGGCCTTATTGAAAGACGCAGAGCAGTTTTTCCAGAAAAATCAACAAGCGATTGAAAGTGCGGAAATTCAAGAACGGAACGCGGTGGCCGCACTCGAACAGAACAGGCGTCACCATGAAGTTGTCCACCTTCGCATGAGCCTCCGTTCAGGCGATCCTTGTCCTGTGTGCCATCAGAAAGTCGCGGTTATCCCAGGTATGGAGCAAGATGGACCGGCCCTCGTGGAATTTGAGGACGGGCGTTTACGAGCGGCTCGATTGGCCACCCAAAAACGAGATATAGGTAAAGACGCTTCTGCCCGCGTAGTTGCTCTTCAGACAAGTTTGTACGGCGCGGCGGTGCAGCAGACAGAACAGATACGGATCAGGAAAGGCCTGGAGGCGGCGCTCGGGCTTGGAACAGGCGCGGACAAATCGCCGGTCGAATTACTCCGAGACTCGGAAAAACGACATGTTCAGATTGTTGAAGAGCTTAAAAGGGTGACCGCAGAAATCGCGAAGTCCGAGCATGCCCAAACGCGATCAAGTCGTCACCGCGAGAACGTCGAACGGGAATTGGTCAAAGTGAGTGAGGCTGTCTACGGCGTTCAAGAACAATTGGCAGATAAGGATCTGAGACTGCAAAATTTGTACGAGGAATTTCCGGCCTATCTTTCTCCGGAGGAAGAGCCGGAAGCCGGTATCGAACGACGCCGTTTATTGACAGAGCGAGCGGGTGGGGAAGTCGACGTCGCGGAGAAACACGCCGTCGAGGCGGAGTTCTCGCTCGATGAATCTAGGCGTAGCTTGATGGAACTCCAGACCCAAGTGAAGATGAACGAAGTAGAGCATCGGGCGGCTTTGGCTTTGGCGGAAAGAGCGGATAAAGGGTTGAGACAATGCCTGGGGCTAACGGAAGCCGATTCATTACCTGAGGAGCGAGAATTAGGGGAGGAACTCCACCGGCTCTCTGAAAATGAGAAACAGGTGGCGGAGCTCGCCAAACAGCTGAAGGAAGCGATGACGAACAGGGAAGTCGCAAAGCGTAATGCCGATTCCGCGGAATCTGAGCTTCAGGTTCGAACGCAGATGTGGGCAGAGATGAAAAAAAGGGAAGAACTCCATGTGAGTATAGTTGAGGAGGCTCGACAAAAGTTGCACGAAACAATTGAAAAGCAAGGGCTGTCGGAGGCGGAAGGCGCAGGTAAGGACGTTCAATCACAAATGGAGGCTGTCCACGGGACAAGGCTCCTGCTTCAGGAGCAGCTAACGCGTCTGCAAGAACAGCACGCTGAAAGTCTGCGACGGGCGACGGAAAAAAATTCGCTCAGTGAAAAATTGTCGGCTGCGAGGGAGGAGTCTCTGTTAGCGTTCGACCTTCGGAAATTGTTGGGGTCTGAATTTACGGATTATCTTTCCCGGGGCGCTATCGAGACGCTTATGCAGGACGCATCGGGGCACTTGCAGGGACTTACACACGGACGCTATGAGTTCGACATTGGATATCGCGGGCGAGCGATCACTATTCAAATTGTAGATCATGAGGACCACGGTAGGGCCCGGCCGACTCATTCATTGTCTGGGGGAGAGACTTTCTTAGCTTCTCTCGCGATTGCCCTGGCCCTTTCGCAAGGATTTCGCCGGGTTGCGACGGGTAGGGCCGTCCAAACCTCTACGGAATGTCTTATCATTGATGAAGGCTTCGGGTCGCTGGACCGGGAAGGAGTACAGATGGTTACAGAAACGCTACAACAATTGCGCGGCGAGGAAGGTCGTATGGTTGGCATTATAACACATGTAGAAGAGGTGGCTGCTGCAATGCCCACACGAATCGAAGTCCAAAAAGGTGGGGGTACCAGCCAGGTCAGGGTTGCGGGATAAAAGAATCCGAGTGTTGTTCAAAGAGGAGGAAAATGCATGCCACTCAATTCAAGCCAGGTCGGGTCCACGGGAGCACCGCGCGTAACGGAGATCGACGCAAGGTGGGTGATGTCGTACGCAGCCGGCCTCAACGATTATTTACCTGATTACCTCAACACCCTACGGCCGGGAGGAATAGTTGGCCATCCGCTTTTCCCTGTTTGCATTGAGTGGCCAGTGATGGTGGCCATGCGCGATACCCACCTGACCCGTAAGGAAGCGCTTCAGGGCGTTCATGCGACACACGATGTTGTTATTCACAGGCTCGTTCGACCTGGCGAGGAGCTGAGTACACAAGCAACGGTAGCTGGATTAGAACGACGTAAGCCGGGTGCCTACCAGACGGTTCGTCTAGATACGACGGACGCCGCAGGCCAGACAGTGTGTTCGACCTGGTATGGTACTTTGTTCCGTGGGGTTCCTGTTGAGGGCCTCGACATAACCCCTGAAGATGTACCCTCTATGCTTGCCGGCGCGTCACCAGACTATGAAGTTGAGTCATCCTCCGTAATGGCTATATCGCCCGGTGCGGCGCATGTTTACACGGAGTGCGCTCGCATTTGGAATCCGATTCACACTGACGCCGCAGTAGCTAAGGCCTCGGGTTTGCCAGGACTCATCCTTCATGGTACGGCCACCCTAGCTCACGGCATTTCGCATGTCATTTCCCGTGTATCCGGGGCCGGGCCTGGACAAGTCAGGCGCGTAAGTGCTCGTTTCGGGGCCATGGTGCTGATGCCATCCGAGGTGACTATCAACATATTTTCTAGAGAAGTTGAAAAAGATGAGACGATTGTCCGGTTCGAAGTCTTAACAGAAGATGGGAAACAGGCCGTGCGCGATGGGGCTATAGTATTCGAGACAAAGGCATAGCAGTTCTCAAAGGGGATAGGGATATGAAACGGGGCATACTTTTTGCAGGCGGTGGAATGTTACAGCGGGACATGATGGATATTGCTAGGGAGGCAGAAGCGGCCGGATTTGATTCCATGTATGTGGCAGAGGCATGGCGTAGCGCTTTCGTACCGTTAACGGCATTGGCCTTGGCGACGGAGCGGGTACGGATTGGCCCCTACGTCCTCAATGCGTACGGCCGGAGTCCCTTTCTCGCCGGGATGAGTGCGATAGACTTGGATGAGATATCGGGTGGGCGATTGCTCCTCGGGGTAGGAAGTGGCAATCGTCACATAAATGCAGATTGGCAAGGAATTCCGCATGAAAAACCCTATAAAAAGATGACGGAATACGTGGAAAATTTAAGAAAGATTGTTTGTGCGCCGGCCGGTTCGCGTGTCTCTTACCAAGGCGAAATTCACAAGATGGATTGGACTCCCGCAGTTGCGCCAACCCGGCCTCGTATTCCTATCTACATGTCGGCAATTTTTCCGCGAATGGTGAAGGTCGCTGGCCGGGTCGCGGACGGTATCGCTATGGGTGCGGTGTTGTCCGCACCATATGCCAGGGACGAGATTCAGGCCTCTGCGCGCAGTAGCGCGGAAGCTTCCGGCCGAGATCCCAAATCGTTGGGATTTCTAATGGCATCAATTGTCTCCGTCGACGAGGACCCTGAAGTGGCGCGGCAATGTGCCCGGGAGGCCCTGTGCCGGCTATTCGCTCCCTTGCCACACCCCTATTATGAGTACATGTTGCGTGAGCAAGGATTTTCTAAGGCTGCGGATGCGGCACTCAAATATGTACCCACCGGTAATATAGAAAAGGC
>CAYWPF010000014.1:0-15632 GCA_964460065.1 uncultured Enterobacteriaceae bacterium | reverse complement strand
TCGTGCGACAAGTTCCGCCTGCGCTGTGGCGTCCATGTGTGCAAATGCGTCCGACATTTTGTGCTCCTCCATGACATATGTGGAAAGATGTGACCGGATTGACTGTATGAAAAACCTGATAAGGACGTCAAGGGAACCGCGAATGAATCGTCGATTGGTTTTGGAGCCGTCAAATCTGTGGTACTGGGGTTAAGGACGCGACGAGGGAGAAAGAGTGTGAGAAAAAACGAGACGGTAGAGCGGATCCGCACGCTGATGCAATTCGAGACCGAGAGAACAGGCCCACCGCCGGGCTTTCCCCGGTTCCCTGATCTACCGGGTAAGAGATATACGGACCCTTCCTTCTATGAGCTAGAAAAGCAACAGCTCTGGAAACGGACCTGGTTGTTAGCCGGCCACTTGGACGAGATACCCGACCCGGGGTGCTATAAGCTGTGGGACGCCACAGGCCAACCGGTTGTTATAGTACACACTAATACGGGTGATGTTCGCGCCTATTATAACACCTGCCGGCACCGCGGCGCTCCACTGGTGCGGAATCCCGTGGGGAAAACCGAACGATTCATCTGCGGGTATCATGGCTGGACCTATAACCATGATGGGCACTTGGTCGGTCTTAGGGACCGACGCGATTTTGTTGATCTCGATTTCTCATGTCGGTCGCTTTACCCGGTTCGTCTTGAATGCGTCGGAAAATTTCTTTTCGCAAACTTCGATTCCAACGCGCGGAGTCTCCACGACGAACTGTCTCCCCTCGTGGATCAATGGCAGCAATTTCAGTTTGATTCATTACGGTTCGTTCGCAAGGACACCTTTACGTTAGCATGCAATTGGAAGATTGCCATGGAATCGAACATGGAAGTTTACCATGTTCGCTCTATTCACCCACGGACCGTCTCGCCGATGCTGGACCATCGCGGTAACGTGAATACGTTGTATCCGGGCGGACACAGCCGGATGGTCGCGCCGTTGCATGTCTCGAGCCATGTCGAGTCGGAAGAGTTGGGGCAGTATGTGGACGATCGGCCGGATATAGCAACGGTCGGAGAAATTCCGAGGACGTGTGTTGTGTCTTTCAATGTGCTTCCAAATCTTGTCTCGCCGATGAACGAAAAAGGCCTGCCTGTTTTCCTTTTCTGGCCGACTGGGATTGATACGACTCGGTTAGAGCTCTGGTGGTTCGGCAAAGACTGGGGAGATGGCCCAACGCCAAAAGGGTGGGACACTTACATTGATTTTTTTAACGAGATAGTGGAAGAGGATATGCAGTTTGGCAACGGTATCCAAAAAGGGGTGGAATCCTATGCGTTCGGGGGCGTCCCGCTCAGTTACCAGGAATCGCGCATTTATCATTGGCATCAGGCGGTCGACAAGCTGATGGGGGTTGATAACATACCAGAGTCTCTTCGCGTTGCCCCGGTTATAAACGAGCAATGGATCACTCGCTGAGTAGGTCGGTTTCAGGGACTCGGTCGCCAGGGTCTGTTATCAGGCCGGCGCGCTTATTCTCCAGTTTTCTCGTCACCAGAAAACGAACTCCGTTTGATGATTTCTTGCAGTTCCATTGTGCTTGGTGCCCTTGGAAAGGATAAAAGTTTGGTGTCAATGCCCGACCAAGTATAGCTGCTTGCTGTCCAAACGTTGGCCGTCGCTGCAAACGTGGACGGATCGTCCCGAGTTGCGGCCGACACACCGACCAGTTCGGGAACGAACTCTGCAAGAATAAGAACGGGCGAGCCGCAGCTAGAACAGAAGCCCCGACGTAGGCTGTTTCTGCTGTCGCCTTGAACTTCATAATAGGTAATAGATCCTGACCACTCGCGTGATGTTTTTGGAACATCGGAAACGGGACAATAAGGGCTCTCACTTACCAGCTGGCGACACCGGCAGTGACCGTTCCATGAGAAAACCGGACGTGCGGCGTTTTTATACCTGACTGACCCGCAGGCACAGTCGCCGTCGAAGTGGCCAGCCACTAGGCATGCCTAGTTGCACGAGGCACCGTACCGGTGAAAACTTGGACAACGCCGCACGCGCGGACGTGAGCACGGCGAATTTATCTGTCTTTTCTCCCGGGAGTGGTAGGCGAGGCGTTCCGTCTACCACTGGTCTGGGTCAAACCTTTCGCTCATAAGAAACAAATAAGTCGGCTTCTGCGAAGTTCCAGACGCGGGGGTGGGCGTATGGTACACCCCCGCGTCTGGAGAGTCAGGCACCGGCAGTCTGCGCCGCAAGAACGAAGAGCCAAACGCAGGATCCGAGGCCGACGGCAAAGCTAAGTGAGCGCATAGGGGGAACGTTCAGAATGTAAAATATTGCGTGGAGAAGGCGCGCTCCGATGAACATTAGCGAGGCTGTCGAAGAAGTTGCTGTGTCCGCGCCCGCTACGGCCGCAACTAAGACTGCCGCGGCGAACACGACGAGGGCTTCCCAGGCATTCTGCTGGGCCGCGTTGGCGCGGGCGCCCGCGTCTTTCAATGCCAGAGATTGGTCGCGTGGGTTGTTGAAATCGACGCTTCCGAGCTGTTTGGACTTGAAGTGAACGGTTACCCCCGCCAATACGTACGGGATAAATATTGCCACCAGTAAACACCAAAACGGTGTGGTCATGACGTTGCCTCCCCTTTTTCGCTGCAGCGTGGATTTGCGCCCAGGATGGCAGAATCGCGCCAAAAGTGCGAATTTTTTTCAAAAAATTAAATCGCCGAATTATCTTGCTTGTCCTGATTGAGGCCGCATTCGCTTGGATGTCTCGGGCCTAGTGTCCTGGTGAGAGCGTCGCTATTGGTTGGGTACCCAGGGCGGTTAGAACCAGTAGTCGTCCCAGACCATTAACCCAACGACGGCTCGACGTCGGCTGCGTTCTGTATATTTTTCTGCCGCCATAATGGCGCTGGCTTCCTGCAGGTGATAGGAGAGCACGTCTCCTTGCGCCCCCGGGGAGGCAGATGGTTCCGCAAGCAAGACGAACGATTCTCCGAGTCCGGTGACGTGGGTAGGGTTAGATTGGTCTACCGACCGCCTGGACCTTTGAAGACCGGATCGAGACTTGCGACCGACTGGCCGAGTACTGAAGCGTTTTTCTAATAGCCAAATATGGGCGAAACCGGGTGGAACCTGTTTCCGGGCTTCCGGGTATATTTGTTCGAGACGACCGCTCTCTAACAAAAGGCTCCAGCGTCGACGGCGATTGGAAACATAGATGAATAGGGATCCGGCATCCGCTCGGCCTGCCCGGGTGAAGGGTGTCCGTGCCGGGAGCAAGTTTGAGGGGAAGCCGCGATAATAAAAGTCTTCTTGGACAGCATCCATGACCGTACAGGCCTTCCTCCTGCTCGCCCACCAGCCGGATTGTTTCACAACGCCGCTGGTAAAAAAAGAACCTTACCCTGCAAGAGCCGATCTGGCCGTAGAGAGTTTAAGGTGGCACTAGGTGACAAATGTTTCTACGGTAGGGTAAAATCGAACACTGCTCAGACCAAAAGAGTTCTTGACAGTATGGCCAAATGGAGAGAGGGTAGCGAAACGGCCGATACGGCTGCTTTGTCGTTTGTATCGGGAGATGAAAATATGCGTGCCATAAAACAACGGCAAAGTTCGGAAGACTGGGTTTGGGCTGCGATACGAGACGAAGCCGCATTAGATTCCGACCAGGAGCCTGTCCTGGCTAGCTTTTTGCATTCAATTATTTTAAATCATGCGTCTCTTGAGGAGGCGCTCAGCTACCTTTTGGCGGGGAAGTTGACTAATTTGAGTCTGCCGTCTATCACTCTGCGCGATATCATCATGGAAGCAATGGCAGATGACCCTGAACTGGGCATCAGAGCAAGGGAGGATATCTGTGCTGTGCGCGAACGGGATCCAGCATGCTCCTTCTACTCGGCGCCGTTGTTATATTATAAGGGGTTTCACGCACTGCAGTCGCACAGGGTCTCGCACTGGTTGTGGCGGCGACAGCGAAAGACTTTAGCGCTCTGCCTTCAAAACCGAGCCTCAGAAGTATTCAGTGTCGATATTCACCCGGCTGCGCGCATTGGCGGAGGGATCTTTATTGATCACGGAAGTAGCCTCGTTATCGGAGAGACGGCAATCGTGGAAAACAATGTCTCAATGCTTCAGGAAGTAACACTGGGCGGAACGGGTAAAGAATCCGGCGACCGCCATCCTAAAATTAGGACCGGTGTGCTAATCAGCGCGGGTGCAAAAATACTGGGAAACGTTGAGGTAGGAGCGAACGCAAAAGTCGCTGCGGGCAGCGTCGTGCTGGAGGACGTACCGTCAGGTTGTACGGTAGCGGGGGTGCCGGCCAAATTGGTAGGGCGCTGTGCAAAATTGCAACAGCCTGCCCTTGACATGGATCACAACATTCCGACGGAAGACCAAGGGCGAAGAAGGGGAATTTGACCTAGTTGGGATTGTCATTGTTCTTCTTACCACGATCTGCGAGGGCATGTGCAGTCCACGGCTGTCGCTCTAGCTCTTGTTCGTTGCAATAGTGATCCTGGTTGTTGGGTTGCTGGCCGCACGTGGGTGCCCGATGGGAACCTGCCGAAACTACGAGGCAAGTGCTACTCGGCGATTGCTCGTGTGTACATGAAGGAAAGTAAGAATAATATGAATTATAAGATGGGCGTTTTCACCACAGTGTTGTTCATTGGGTTGGGTACGAGTGTTGCCGCGCAACCGTTAACTGAAAGCGGTGTTACGCGCGATACGGTATTGGCGTGGGCACAGCAATTTGGTGCCACCCAACCAGACTTTGAGCCTGGAGACTCGCTGTCGCACAAAGAGATCGAGCAGGTCCGGCCCTTTTTACCCCCAGGCTATTTTGATGAGGTTGTGTTTCCCGACATCGAGCTAAAAATTGTTGCACCGGGCGATTACAGTCCACACCCCGACTTTCAAGCGGCGACGGAAAGATATGCGGGTCAGACACGCTTGGCAGATGACGGGAGTTTGCGGAATTATGTTGCTGGAACCCCATTCCCAATGGGGGACCTGGATACAACGGACGACCGTTCGGGTTTAAAGCTGGCCTGGAACTTTAATTTTAGATGGCAACACTTTGGTCAACGGATTGACGAACTATATATAGCCCTCGTGAAACCGGGGGGTGCTGTGATCGCCCCGTCGGGTGTACCGGAGGATTTTTTGGTGGGGGGAGGGACCTTCGAAAGGGTAATCGTCGAAGAGTATCAGCGGGTTTACTTCACGCATGTGGCTACGTTAGAAAAATCAAATTATACCCTGGCGGCCGCTAACGCCTTAGAGTTTGAATGGAAAGATTACCTGGAGTTTACGGATCCGTATGATATGCGCGGCCAACGGATGGTGGTTCAACGTGCATCGGATCCGCACCTGACCGACCAAGCATGGTCGTACGTTCCTTCGCTCCGTCGGGTGCGACGGTTTTCTGCTGAAGAAAAATCAGATTCCTTCTTTGGCACAGAGTCCACGTTGGATGATTTCTACGGATTCTCGGGAAGAGTGTTGGAACATGATTGGAAGTTTCACGGAGAGAAGGATCTTTTGCACGTGATGGATTCAGAACACTCTATTGCACGTTATTACGGGCCGTACAGCCGGGTCCCCCAGGACCGCTGGCAAGTACGTTCGTGCTTGATTTTGGAACAGATCCCCCAAAAACCAAACTACCCTTACAGCAGCAAGCTCTTGTTCGTTGACCGCCAGACTGCCGTTGTGACGGTTGCCATGGCTTTTGATCGAGAAGGACGGCTGTGGAAGATTTGGAATCATGTAAATTCGTGGTCCGAAGACGCCCGGGACCTTCCCGAGCGAAACAAGGGAACGTTTGTTTCGCGTTTTCTGGGTGTCGCTACCATCGATGTAAAAAGTGATAGGGCGACGCTGCTTACGACTGTAGGGACCGACTATCCGGCAGTGGACCCAGAAGAAATCGATGAACTGTTCAATCTCAACAAACTGACGGAAGGGCGGCGGTGATTGCGTCGCTATTAACTGTCCAAATCTTCGAAGAATACGAGATGTCCGGCCTCTTCTTGGGACCGAATTTTCTCCTCCATGTTCGGAGACAGTTTGATGGACCTGTGTTTCGGAAACTTTCCACGTTCTAAAAGTGGCCGCAAAAAGTACTGCTCGGGCGTAAGCACTTCCGCCTGGCTCTTACGGGGAGCAAATGACCAGGCCCGAGGAAGCATGCTCGGGCTAAAGAAGACCGTCTGATCCTTTGCGGACCATTCTTTGATTGTGTGCGTGTCGTGCACGCTATAGCGCATATAATCAAGTGTGATGTCCCAGTAGTGACTGAATACCTGACCGTATCCTTTGTCTTCCATCCTTGGGACAAGATGTGTCGCAACGCGTGTCTCAATGAAGAAAAGTTCCCCATCTTCATCGTACTGCTCAATTCGTAAAGGGTAGAAATGGTGTTTGTCGAGCCAATATATAATTTTTGGTGCGTAATAGCCGGGCAACCACTCTTCCTTTACGGTGGCGACAACGACCCAGCAGTCGACGGCGCCCTCATCCGTGTAAAATGGATAGGTGTCCCCCATCATTTTTATTTGATCCGTCGCGACTTCCTGTAGTGTACCGTCGGACTTGCCCAGGGTAATCGTTGGCCTCGTGCTGGGAAATCGGACGGTCTCATAGAGGGTGTCGGTCCCGATAACCTTCCACGAAAATTCCCATGGGTCACGTCCAAAAATGTCATCAAAACTCTCCGCTCCTTCGGCTAGTCTATCACCGCGCCTTGGCTGGGGTTGACGGCGTACCCGGCGCAGGGCGGGTGAGTAGATGAACATGTCCCAGCGGGTGCCTCGGTCTTCTCCGGCGCGGTACATAGTCATGTTCATTTGGTTCCCGGAATTTTCAGGGGGAAAGTAAATATGGGCAGTAAGTTTGCGTGTAGGTTCCCCAGGCACTGTCCCGTAGAGCTCGGCTTCGAGACCGTCGCGGCCTTCAGCGTTTGGAACATAAAAAATAGGACTATGCATTTTTTCGGTGATCAGGTAGCCGTGGGCGGTCAATGCACCACTCACATCAACGAAAGTGCAGGACCAGCGAGGCGAATGGCTGAATTCATGAGCCCGATAGCCCATTTCTTCCGCCGTAAAAGGAGATTGGAACGGATACCGCTCCGCCGGCATATAGGGTCTCTCTGGATCGCGCGGCGTTTCTTCGCGAGGATCAAACAGGTCTTTCTCTTCTGCGGTGAACTCGTCAACGATGCGCCACGAGCGGGTGGTGGTCGAGGTTTCCGCTAGGGCGAACCCTGCCCAACAAAGACCAAAAGACAAAAATGCTGCTGCGAAACGCTTCATATGTTTTCCAGATTGTTGGGCCGAACTCGAAGATCCTAGACGGAAATTGTGTGTTTGGCTAGCTTAGACGACGAGACAAATCCTTCTGCTTTGTTACGACCGCGTATCTTAATTAGGGACGGGCCCACATTAGGGTAGGTTTGTGATGCGCTACACAACGGCTATCGCCGTCCTTCCGTCAGTTTGTTGACGTCGTAGAGCGTGAGAACTTCGTCGACGTCTATTTTAGGGTACCCCAAGCCCAGGGCAGGGAATAATGATGCCTGGTTGGTTTTGAGGTCTATTACCGTCACACCGAGGTAACGGCTAATGCGGGTGCCCTTGTTCATCTCTGGTAAATCGCTTGCGTCTTCTGACCAGGAGTGTTGCATGCCCCAAACCTTCCAAAGATGTCCTTCCTGGTCGAAGGCCAAACCGGAGGTGACACGGTACGTTTGGGCATCCATGAGAAGAACTTTACTACTGTATGGATGGTTGGTCCTTTTGGGTTGTAGTACCACCACAAGGGCTCGGCGTAGTTCCCACGGTCCCAAGGGGGCCCGTCCCGCTGGCCCGTAGAAGCGGGCATGCTCGTGGGGAGAGTTCATGATGTGCAGAATGTTCACCCGCCCATGAAACGTCCAATCGTATTCTAAAACCCGACCGGAAAAGCCAAAGAAATCGTCGAGGGTGGTGTCCGACCCTTGAAATGAATCCGCCTTTTCCTCTGCGGATACGCGGCGCACCTTGCGAAGCGAAGGAACATATGTCCATGCTTGGTCGGCCCGGTGAGGGTCGGTCGAACGCTGTATCAGTACTCGTAGTCCACGCATTTCGTACGGATCGGTGAAGTCGTTGATGTCCTTCCATTCGAACTCGGACGCGCCGTCCAGGGGTAGGGTATAGTTGTCATTCGCCAACATCGACAAGTGGCTATGGTAGACTCTTTGGTACCGTTGATGAAGGACGCGCTCTATTGTTCCCTGTGCTTCAATGAGCCCAGGGGGAAGGCCTGAGGGGGCATCATATGTTCCGCCTGGTTTTATCATGATGGTGGGAAAATTGCTGACTTTGATTCCATAGTGCTGCCATCTGAAATTGAAATTCCATCCAATTTTGAGACCCGTCAAGGGGTCGTCCAAACTGAGTTGTTCGGCAGGGAAAGGTTGGCCTGCGACGTAATCCTGGAGGCTGCCGTCATCGCGTAAGCGCGTTTGGGTCGCAAATCGCTCGGTTGCATCCAGGTATGCCCGGTGGGGCGAGTAATCTCCTGTCGCCGTTATGGGGAACCGCGCGTCCGGAAATTCAAATTCTTCCACGTAGCCGGGGTGGAGATATGGACGGACCTTATCAATGTCGGTGCTCTTTAGTACCGCGCCGGGCTCGAATTCCGCAACGGCGTCTCTATTGGATTCGACCCAATCCAGAAATGTTTCGAGGGTCATGGTCGTTCGTTGATCCGCAGCCCATGCCGAACCGGCGCAAATCAGCAGACTTACAAGTGAGAGAAGAAATGCCATCGACCACCTCCTTATGGAACGCTTCATCAGAACGGGAATCCTTTCTTCAGTCTGCTCCAATTTTGAGTTCACTTTCTCAAATTTTGTGACGTCTTTGCAAATAGAATTCCCTTGGCTATGTTGCAGTTGATCGAGACCGTTTCGCATTTATTGCGTACTTCAGGTTAGGAGGCCCCCATGAAGACAGTCAACGTGACCCCGGAACAGATGGAATCTCGCGTTGCCAGGTACGGTACGCTTAAGCCTATACCCGCAATGCTTAATGATAAAGTCCCAAGAAAGGCTCGAGATTATATTTATGCTCGCAAGCTCCTACCAGTGGTATCCTCGGAAGGTGGAGAGGGGCCTTTTGGACCAGCGCCGATCGCGGGGGCGGACGGGTTTTCTATCACAATGGCAGTTTGCCCTCCTGGGCAAGGGCCGGGATTGCATGCCCATCATAAGACCGAAGAAACTTTTACGTGTTTAAGGGGCCGGTTTGAGATTTGCTGGGGTGATGAGGGCGAGCATAGTCTTGTCCTGAACCCGTTTGACACGATGTCTGTTCCGCCCGGTGTGTGTAGATGTTTCACGAATGTCGGCGATGAAGAAGGGGTGTTGCAAGTGTTGATAACCGGGGGCGTTCACGACATGCAAGATATTGCGTTCCCTGCGAGCGTAGCGGAGAAAATAGACCAGACAGGACCTGGTGTGTTAGCTGCTATTAAGGAAACTGGATTAATGTTCAATGCAGGCGAGGAACAAGCATGAATTGTTGTTGCTGGCCGTGGCAAATTAGCGTCCCAAGGAGGGTGGCATGAGTAATATAGAACAACTAGCGACGAGACTGCAGGTATTGGAGGACATTGAGGCCATAAAAAAGGTGAAGGCCGAGTACTGTGCTCATTGTGATAACGGCTACAATCCTCAGGGGATTGGCGCGTTGTTTGCGGAAGACGGAGTATGGGACGGGGGCGTCGATGTGTTCGGCAAATACGAGGGACGATCGACTATCGAGAAGTTCTTTACTGGTGCGACGAAGGTGGTCCCCTTTGCGGTGCATAATGTCATGAATCCGATTATCGAAGTAAACGGTGATGATGCGACAGGGCAATGGTATTTGTTCCAACCTTGTACGATGACTGGGGAACAAGGTGACCGGGCTGTCTGGGGCGCGGCCAAATACTCTGACGACTACAAGCGGATAAACGGAGAGTGGAAGATTCAAACGCTACGGGTTAAGTTCGAATTTTGGACGCCCTTTGATAAGGGCTGGGTAGAAAAGCGAATGATCCAGGATTAAGAAGTAATAAAAGGCTGTGAGCACGGTATGCAGTTCTACAATTTTCATTTGATGCCGTACCCTTACTTGCCGGAGGATTTCGACGACAAGGCCAAGCACCCTTCGGCATGGGTTACCCTCTCAAACAAATACTATGATCCTCAGAAAGGGAACTTGCTTTATAACCAGTACTTGGACCAGTTAGAATATGCGGAAAAATTGGGGTTCGAAGGGGTGTGTGTGAACGAGCACCATCAGAACGCGTACGGAACCATGCCTTCGCCGAACATTGTAGCTGCGATGCTGGCACGGCGGACGTCTCGAATAAAAATCGCGATGATTGGTAATGGTCTGCCTTTGAGGGACCACCCCCTCCGTGTAGCCGAGGAAGTTGCGATGTTAGATGTGGTCACGGGAGGACGGGTCATTTCGGGGTTCGTGAGAGGAATAGGTGAGGAGTACTACTCTATGGGTGTGAATCCTACCTATTCGCAGGCGCGGTTCCGTGAGGCGCACGACTTAATTGTGCGCGCGTGGACGGAGACGGGACCGTTTCTGTTTGACGGGGAGCATTATCAGGTACGTTACGTGAATGTGTGGCCGCGTCCCCTGCAGAAACCGCACCCTCCCGTGTGGATCCCTGGATTTGGGAGTAAGGAAACTGTCGAGTGGTGTGCCGAGCCTTCAAGAAAGTATCCCTACCTGGCTGTATTTATGCCGGACGATCTCGTCAAGTGGTTTTTTGATGCCTACCGGGAGGCAGCTGACGGGTATGGATATAAGGCGTCACCCTACCAGATGGGCCATTTGTTGCCGATTTACGTCGCTGAAAGCGATTCCCGAGCGGAGGAAGAGGCCAGGCAGCATATTCTGTGGCTATACCACTATGGCCTCCGCCATAAGTGGGAAATGTTGTTCCCTCCGGGATATACCTCCTCGGCTTCGATGAAGCGAATCATGGCCCGGGCGGCTGATTTCGATTGGCAGAATATGGACTTTAAAGAACTGAATGAACGCGGCTATTGCATAGTTGGGAGCAGTAGGACCGTGCGGGAGAGATTGTCGGCACTGGTGAAGGATCTAGGATTTGGGTTGCTTCTGCCATTGCTGCATACGGGCGACATGCCCCACCACAGGGTGGTTAAGAATATGGACCTGTTTGCGACCGAAGTCATGCCCGCTCTCCGGAGGGAATTCAGCTACATGTCGCACCAGGAATCGGCGGCGGCGTAAATTCCGGAAACTCGCCGTAGGGTAAAGAACGGGTGCCATAGTAATGGCGACAAAGCAAATGAAGAGTCATCGCGAGCGATCCAGCCCCTGGACTATTTTTCGGGCTCCCTGGGTTTAAATAGCGCGGCCTGAATCGTGGCAGTTGACGAAACTATCTGTGCCTATACAGATAGGGGGTCTCTAGATTCGCGACTATGTGGAAACTGCGGCCTTTAAGTGTACACTTTGCACCAAATGTTTTAGAGGATATTAATGAATAAACGACTATATTTCAATGCGTTTTCGATGAATTGCGTGGTCCACCAATCTCCGGGCTTATGGGTTCGCCCCGAAGATAAGATGGTCGACTATACGGACCTCAAGACTTGGGTAGACTTGGCCAAGTTACTAGAGCGGGGCAAATTTGATGCGCTGTTTCTCGCCGACGTTGTCGGTGTGTATGACGAATTCCGCGGGTCCAGAGAGACTGCGATTACGGAAGCGACGCAGACACCGGTCAATGATCCGATGTTACTAGTGCCTGCGATGGCGGCTGTGCCCGAGCATCTTGGGTTTGCATTCACGAGTTCCATTTTCCAATACCATCCGTTTACCTTCGCCCGACTGATCACGACCCTAGATCACTTGACGAACGGCCGTGTAGCATGGAACATCGTGACCTCCTACCTTGAAAGTACTGGCCGTAGTTATGGGCAAAAGGGTTTGATCGAACATGACGAACGCTACGACATGGCGGACGAGTATTGTGATGTTTGTTACCGCTTGTGGGAATCAAGTTGGGAAGACGGTGCGGTCATAAAAGATAAGCAGCGAGGCATTTACGCAGACCCAGAGAAAGTGCACAACGTTGTGCATACTGGTAAATACTACAAAGTGGACGGTTGTCATCTCTCGGAGCCTTCTCCGCAACGAACTCCCGTGCTGTATCAGGCAGGAGCATCGGAACGCGGCCAGGCGTTCGCGGCGCGCCATGCCGAATGCGTGTTTATTGCTCCTCCGAACCTCACCGTCGCGAAGAGGAATATCGATGCCATTCGCAGTCAGGCCAAGAAGAACGGAAGACGACCCGAAGACATCTTGTTCTTTGTGTTTTTGAAACCTATCGTAGGCTGTACCGAGGAGGAGGCCAAACGAAAATACGATTGCTACCTCTAAAACACCAGTTATGAAGGGGCTATGGCTTTGTGGAGTGGGTGGGCAGGGCTTGACCTGGGTTCATTGGATCCGGACGAGCCGCTTAAATATGTTAAGACGAATGCGATTCGTACGCTTTGGAATGACTTTGCCGGGGCTGACCTTGACCAGACCTGGACTATGCGAGATATGGCAAAGCGGGTAGGGCTCGGTGGTGGGGGCGTAGTCAGAGTAGGGACTCCCGAGCAGATAGTTACAGAGTTGAAGGAATGGAAGGAAGTCGGAGTGGACGGGTTCAACATTTCCTATGCTGTGACACCGGGAACCTTTGAAGATATCGTGGATGGGGTCGTTCCCGTGCTGCAGCAACGTGACATGATGCAGAGTGAGTATGAAGATGGAACTTTGCGTGAAAAAATGTACGGTCGAGGTGACGCAAGTGTCGATGCTACGCATCCTGCGGCCCGTCATCAGCCGACCCGCAAAGTCACACGTGAGGTTGCCAGGGCCGCCTCGTAAAGACTTGCAATCACAATAAGCACGTCTTTAGATTTGTTCGAGGCAGACCTAGGAATTAGGGTGATCCGGCGGAATGTCGTTTGGCCGGTTCTGTTTCCATGAAGCCGTGGACCTCACAAGTTTCGTTTTGAGAGTCGTCGTTCCTTGCCGATTGTTTTTGTTTGGCGCCGTGGCCCGATTTGAAAAGGTCTCGAACTGGGGTAGGGTTTTGTGACGATACCGAGGTTTTTGGACCGACGTCGCTTTCGGATTGGCCAAGTCTCATAGTAGGGCCGAAGGTCAGGCCAACGTATTTCGGCGAGGCTGGTCTTGTTGCTGGGGCACACGTTGGTCGTTCGGTGCATCAAGGAGGGACAATCTAATGCAGAAAATTGAACGTGGGAACGTGTGTAAATATGCGTTTGATAATCGCGACGAACCTGTTTTACGCGTTGCGTCTGGGGAGACGTTCCAAATAGAGACTGACGATGCTCTTACGGGAATGATAGAAGACGACTCCGACAATCCGCTGGTTCACGAATTTGTGAACGATCCCCATGTCGAGGCGTTGTCGGTTGCATATCCCCCCAAATACAACCCGGTGGTGGGACCTATTTTTGTAGAAGGATGTGAGGCTGGGGACGTATTGACGGTTCACATCGATTTTATCGACCCATGGCGCTATGGATTCTCTGGTATCCTTCCCGAAGTTGGGCCCTACGCGAATTCGACATTGTTCGACGGCCAATGCGCTCGCGCACGAGTACAAGTGATCGAACACTTGCCCGGACCAAGTGGCCATACACGTGACGGCAAAGGGGTGTATTCAGACACTCTCCGTTGGGACCTTGAGCCTTTTTGTGGCACGCTCGCTACTGCACCAGAGCGGGAAGTGTTTACCTCTCTCTTAGGCCAGGGGCCGTTTGGGGGTAACATCGATTGTCGGGAAATCTGTGCGGGCCATGACATCCATCTTAATTCTTATAATTCCGGAGGCTTGTTGTATGTGGGTGACGTGCACGGAGGACAGGGCGACACAGAGTTTACCGGCATCGCGGACGAAACCCGGGCTACTGTTCAGCTTCGATGTGAGGTTGTGAAGAATAAGCGGTTGCCATGCGTGCGTATCGACAAACCCGACAGTGTAGTCGCGATAGGAATTAACAGGCCCATGGAGCATGCGGTATATGACGCAACGCAGAACATGTTGGAATGGCTGCGTGAGGATTACCAAATTAAACCGGAAGATATGTATATTCGTATGTCCTGCGATCCGGCTTTCCGGATTCGGACTTATCAGATGATCCGGGCAATGACGATCGAGCATGTCGTCGGCGCAGAGTACCCGCGGGAGCGCCTGGTACCAGGCTTTTAGTTCCTGGCGTGCGCGTTTCGGAATACCAGGAGAGAGCCGTACCTGCCTGTTTTGATTAGAAGCTCTTGAGCTCGAGCAAATCCTCGATGTTCTTGCCAAGTCCTCATATCGGTGTGTCTACTATTGCGGGCTCCTGGTGGATTGAGGAGGGTATCGGCCCCTCTTTACTTGGGCTCCGCGTCCAGCATAGATTGTCAAATTATCTTTCAGCAGGAGGTCGCCATGAAAATCTACGACGCAACTACGGCCCCAAACCCGAGGCGTGTGCGTATCTTTGTAGCGGAGAAGGGGATCGATGTCCCTTACGAGCAAGTAGACATTATGAAAGCCGTCAATCGCGGGGACGAATTCCGTTCGGCCAAAAACCCAATGGGAACGCTTCCGGTTTTGGAATTGGATGATGGATCTTGCATAGCAGAATCGGGTGCTATCTGTCGCTATTTTGAGGAGCTGCAGCCCGACCCGCCACTGATGGGTGTGGACGCACTAGACAGAGCTGTCGTTGAAATGTGGCATCGTCGTATGGAATTCGAGCTGTTCCAGCCCGCGACGTTGGCGTTTCAGCAACAACATGCATTCTTTAAGGGGAGAGTCCCGCAGGTCCCCGAATTTGCAGAAGTATCGAAACAGAAGTCAATTGAGAAGTTGGCATGGCTAGATACTGTGCTGGCCGATAGACAGTTTGTTGCCGGTGATCGTTATACCATCGCGGATATTGTTGCTTTGTGTGCCGTAGATTTCGGGAAAGTTGTCAAAATCGGCATTCTTCCGGACCAGAAGAACCTGGCCCGTTGGCACGAAGTCGTCTCGGCCCGGCCGAGCGCGAAGGCGTGACTGCTGAACCACGCGTTGTTCAGACTGCTGGATTGATCGAGTCGATTGAGGCTGATGGGTAAAACAGGGGTGGGGCTAGGCCCGTCTGGAACGAGGTCCTGTTTCCTTCAAAGCAAGGAAGAGGACAGCAGAGGCCATGTAGCAGCTGCCCCAGAAGAAAAACCCCGTGACCGGGTTAACGTCCACCAACCACATTCCGATTACTGGAGCAAGGACACCGCCGAGGTATCCGGCGGTGATAGCGATCCCGACGGCCGATCCTGCTAACGAGGGGCCCACGCCTTCCATTTCAAGCGGGACAACAAAGGCCAACGCGGCTGCACCACCACCTATTCCCCACAAAATTGCTGTGATCCATAAGGGCACGTCGAGGACGAAAGCGGAAACCACCATGCAGGCGCCGGCGAGAAACATTCCGGGGAAATAGAAAGCTTTACGAAGGCCGATCTTATCCGAGACAGAAGGAATGACAACCGCGCCGACGACGTAGGCCC
>CAYWPF010000013.1:0-13692 GCA_964460065.1 uncultured Enterobacteriaceae bacterium | reverse complement strand
GAAAGTGAAGGCGGGCGCCTGACGAAGAAGAGGCCGCCCCCGACTACCTATTTTCGTCGCGCATTCTATTCTCTTTTTAGAGGATTAGCGGAGAATCAGCAGCGGTACGGACCGGTGGGGCAGGTGTATATAGATGTGCGGCCGCTTCCACAGAAAGAAGCAGAGTTTTTGTTCGGTGTTCAGACTCCAGAGGTGCTCACTGTCGTAGTTGAAGTAGCAAACCGTACCGGATCAATCTACGTGCTAGACACGCGCAATATAATTTTGGTCTCCAGCGCTGGTGGTGGCGTAAACAGCTTGCCGGAAGAGGCCACCCCATCCTTGCCGATGCCGTTGCAGGCGCAGGCGGTTGCGTCGCACTCGGCCGCGCTTGGGTATATGTATTTTCCTCGGGACGATTATCTGGGCGCACGTGGCTACGTTGTAGAGAGTGTGAGCCAAGAGCGAGAAGGGTTCCATATTATTTTCTGATGGCAGCGAAAAGAGCGCTGGGGTTCGTTTTTAGAGCTTTAGAAGCGGTTGAGATTAAAAGCCAAGTAGGAGAGCATTATGAAAAAGTTTATGGCGCGAATGTTCATGGCGATCGGCGTGCTGGTCGTTCTGTCTGGGGCCGTTACTGCAATTTCGCTTCTCATTAGCCGCGAAAGATTACCGGAGAGTATAATTCTAGAGGTCGATTTTGAGCGAGAGTATGTAGAATATGTACCGCAGCAATCGTTTCTGAGTTTACTGCGGGAACAGGCCGTTACACTGAGAGATATTCTAGATGCGCTCCAAGTCGCCGGAAAGGACAACCGTGTAAAGGGATTGGTAGCCCGAATTGGTAACCCGGGTATGGGGTTGGCTGAGATCCAGGAACTACGGGATGCCATTATTGCGTTTCGGGCTACGGGACGCACCGCTATTGGATACGCCGAGACATTTGGTGAGTTCGGACCAGGTAATGGTGCTTACTATTTAGCCTCGGCTTTTGACCAGATTTATCTGCAGCCTTCGGGCGACCTTGGTTTGACTGGCTTGATGGCCCAGGCTTCGTTTTTTTCGGGAACTCTAGAGAAAGTAGGTGTCCGCCCGAGGATGGAACGTCGCCACGAATACAAGAATGCGCTGAATATTTTTACCGAAAACAAGTTTACACCTGCCCACCGGGAAGCCGTAACGCGTATCATTGAGTCCCAGTTTTCTCAGATTGTACAGGGCGTTGCCAGCGGTCGCCGGAAAACCGGCGAAGAGATACGCACGCTTGTTGATAGAGGACCCTTCCTCGCATCGCAAGCGCTGGAGGAAGGGCTGGTCGACGGGCTGGCTTACCGAGATGAAGTCTATGAGATAGCGCAAGGAAGGGTAGGGCATGATGTTGAGCCGGTTGGGCTTCTCGCTTTCCTCCGACAGGCCGGTCTCTCGAGTGAGGACGGTGCGACGATCGCTCTTATTTACGGGGTCGGTGGTGTGCAGCGGGGTCGCAACGGCTACAGCCCGGCTTTAGCCGGGCAGACCATGGGTTCCGATTCTGTGTCGGCTGCGTTTCGTGCTGCTGTACGTGACGATGATGTCAGAGCGATATTGTTTCGGGTTGATAGTCCTGGAGGTTCGTATGTGGCGTCCGACACGATTTGGCGTGAGACAGTGAGGGCCCGGAAGGCTGGAAAGCCCGTGGTTGTTTCTATGGGAAACGTGGCCGGTTCGGGAGGTTACTTTGTTGCCGCCGCGGCAGATAAGATCGTCGCTCAACCCGGTACGATCACCGGGTCTATTGGCGTAATCGGAGGAAAGATTGTAACGAAAGAGTTAATGGAGAAAATCGGTGTGACCATAGATGAAGTGCACACCAGTAGAAACGCGGCAATGTGGACTAACGCTCGTGATTATACGCCGGAGGAATGGAAGATTATTAGTTCCTGGCTTGATCATGTATACGAGGATTTCACGCAAAAAGTAGCTGAAGGAAGAGGCTTGACCGTTGAGCAAGTGCACAGCATCGCGAAGGGCCGAGTGTGGACCGGTCAGGATGCCAAAGGTATTGGGCTTGTCGACGAACTCGGGGGATTCCCCGTCGCCATTAATCTGGCGAAGGAGGCGGCTGACATCCGAAAGGACGAACCTATACGGTTAAAACTCTTCCCGCCGCGCAAAAATATAGTAGAATCATTGATATCCGGTGTTGGGCCAGGTCGAGAGGATGGCAGGGATCAGCAATCGGAGGCGTTCGTCGGGTTGCTACAATCGATCGCCGAAACGGCGAGTACACTCGGAATCCTGGACCAGCCAGATCTTTTGAAGATGCGACTGTGGAAAACACTTTTGTGAGCAGTGTGGGCCATTCCGCCTGAGCCCTTGCCGCTGGTTCGCGGGCTGATCGAAAGTGTTCTCGCCATCAAAACGCCTGGTGGTTCTCCCGCGAGCGAGTTAGTACACCTGTCGAATTGCCCTAGAGAAAGCGGGACTAATTGGTTTTAAAAGCTTCGACCGAAACCGGCGTGAGGTTCATTAAATTGTCAGATACGGGACACCGCTTCTCGATCGTGGCGAGCCACAAATCCATGGTGGTTTTGTCTATATCCGCGTCAACATTGAGCATAACCTTGATGCTTTTGTATCCGGGCCGATCGTCTGTTTGCCGACCCAATAACTTTGCCGGGTTCAAGGGTCCTGAAATATCGATGTTCAAAGCGTTAATTTGAAAACCCATCTCTTTGGCGATTAAATGTCCCATTACATTCAGACACCCAGCGAGACCCGCCAATATGTATTCGACCGGATTCGGCCCTTCGTCATCGCCTCCTAGGCCCGGCGGCTCGTCCACGATCAATTCAAAACCACGCACTTGCACAGCGAGACGCGTGGATGTCTCAGATTGACCGATGGCGGTGAAGAGTGTGTCTGACATTTTAGTCTCCTTATAGGGCTGTACCGTAGCGGCTTGGCGAATAGCCTTGCAAGGACCCTACTAATGGGAACCACTTCGCCGAGCAGCTCGCGCGGATGAAGGCCTAGTCGTTGATATGGCAAAAAATTGTGCCGGTAAATGTTAAATAGCGTTGTCTCGGGTAGGCCTACAGGCGACGACTTCCTTCGGTCGCAGGCACGGATGGATCTAGTGCAAAACGGAGTGGTGGCATGTCCGTATCGCACTGAGCGGTCGTCGCGATGATCTGGTTCGTGCAGTGCAACCGTCCCGATGCTTCCCACGCTTTGCTGAGGAACGTATTCAGACGGGGTTTGCCACGTTGCGCGTTCTTGAACACGTATTCCGGATCTATTTGGACAAGAGAGGGCCCGTCTTCCCCGGTAACTCGTGCCAGGTGCAGACTCGCGAGATAGGTGACATCGGTTCCAGAAATGTGTTCTGGATTTTCTAAGGCGACATCTAGTACCATGTCCCCGAGGTGTTCTACTCTACCAATAACTTGATCGTGGCGCTGCTGGAGTGAAACGTTGGCTGTATCCACGGTGAAGCCCCACCGTGGCCGCAATTGTTCGGCTGCTTTTTCCGTGCTTGCAAATGCACGTACGAGGTAACCGCGGGGCCGGATGCCGGCCCGAACAACTATCCTCACCTGAGCAAGGCAAAACGGGCCCACGGGCGTATCGGGATAGTGTGCGACCGTAATGGTCGCGTAAGGCGGTATGCTCGGATGGAGGGCCGGTGGAATAAGCCATTCCGCCGGCTCTTCAGCAATTTCATAGCTCAACTGTAAGATTGTAGCGTCCTTGAGTTCCCACGGTTCTGTGTCGAAACCGGTCATGAGGGGGCTTTCTACGGCTGCGACTTCGACGTCTTGTTTTCCAAAAACGGGCATTACCGACTTCCTCCCACGGCGACTTGTGGTTGGGCGTCGGCGAAAGCGGGCATAACCTCTTTCGCAAAAAGTTGCAGGCTATCGAGCACTTGTTTTTGCGGGATGATCTCGGCCGCGTTGAGTAGAAAGTTGACGCGGTCTACCCCGCTCGCCTCCCATTTTTTTAGCTCACCGATCAGGTGCTCAGGATTGCCGATTGCAATGCCCTCTGGCGCGCGAGGCTGTTCGCCGGGACTTGAGGCTTGCCGCCGAAGCGACGGTAAGAGACCAGCATTCGGATAGGACTTCGCTGGGTACGCCTCCTTCGCCATATCTAGCTGCGCTGCCATATAATTAAAATGGCGTATCATCCCCATACCAGTTTTTGCCCCCACTTCGTTGTCCTGGTGGCAGTAGAGGAAGTTTACGGTGGCCACTTGGTCGTTTACAAACGAGCCAACTGGGTCGCAGTTTTGAACCCGTCGTCGGTACTCTTTAACCTTGGCTTCCTGCTCCGCGAAGCTCGTGAAGGTTACGCCGAGACAACCGATCCCGCGGTCGGCCGCGTCGAGTTCTGTCCCAGGGCTCGTGACGGCCACCCACATTGGCGGATGTGGTTTCTGGTACGGTTTCGGTAAAACGGCCCGGGATGGCATCGAAAAGTACTGGCCTTCGTACTGGAAGCGGTCCTGTGTCCACATTTTCGGGATACAATGCACAAACTCGTCCCAACTTTTTTTCGTTTCGTCCGGGTTTGCGCGAAACCCGCCTAGCTCTGTCCAGGTGGCTGAGCGGCCGGTGCCAAACTGGAGACGACCGCCCGATAAAATGTCTAGTACTGCGGCCCGCTCCGCGATGCGAACGGGATGGTTAAATTCTGGGACGCAGATGACGATGCCGTGGCCAACGTTAATACGCTCAGTCTGTGTAGCACAGGCGGTCAGAAAAAGTTCGGGAGCAGAGCAGTGTGAGTATTCCTCTAGGAAATGATGTTCTACTGCCCAAACTTGTTCAAAACCTAAATCGTCGGCAAGCCGCACTTGTTCTAGCGCGTTCAAGTATACTTTGCGCTCCGCCTCTTGGTCCCACGGCCTAGGTACTGAAAGTTCATAAAAGATACCAAATTTCATGCAAACCTCCTTGAGGGATGGTGGACTTCACGGTTCCCTTCGTCGGTAGCATCTGATGTAGCGCACTTTGTCCGACGCTGAAATACTGGGCCGATTATTTTCTTTGCCTTTGTCGAAGAGGCTTCAATGCCGTGGCGGCACGTTCGGCTTCGCGGCGCAGTAGAATCAAGTCGGTACCGTACATTAAGTACTGTACTCCACTCTCGATCATCGCCTCGATGTTGTCCACCTGTGCGACTGGGCCCCCTGTGGCGATACCTCGTTCTTTGCACAACATGCTAACGCGCTCCGTCGCGCGCTTCAGCGCGGGGTTACTAAAATCACCTGGTGTTCCGAAGCTCTGAGCTAGATCCTGGTGTCCCACGATCACAAGGTCAATCCCCGGCATCAGAATATCTTCGAGATTTTCAACGGCTTCCTTTGTTTCGATGATAATACCGAGGAGCGTGTTCGTGTTGGCGTGCCTCATCGCCTCCATCGTGTCGACATCTTGATACTCGGTGCTGGCACCAAGGTAGATCGCGGCACCTCGTACTCCTGAAGGATGGTACTTCGCCATTTCTATAAAACGTTTGACTTCACTGCTAGTTTTGACGTGGGGTGCGATGAGGCTCTGACAGCCCGAGTCCAGCAGGCGCGTTACATGCTCGTATTCTAGGTCGGGGATCCGTACCACAGGCGTTATTTCCGCAGCGTGTGCAAAGGCACATAGGTCCACGACCGTCTCAAGGTTGTAGGCGGAATGTTCCATACAAATGAAGATATGATCCATTCCTGAATCAGCGAGCGTGTGTATCACTCCTCGTGTTCTTGCATCCCATACGAGTGTTCCAAGTGCGACATCGCCGTCCTTCAAAATCTGTTTCAGAATGTTGGTTCGCATATGGGAAAAACCTCCTCCGTCGGATAATCTACGCGCGTTAGCCATGTGTCAAGCGATGCCAATTAAAGGTATGTTGAGCCGGATGCGGTTGCGATATTTAGTCATGGCGGTGGTGTTGGTACTGCCCTTACTTCGGCTTGAAGTGAGGGCGGATGTGGTGGCAGCTATGGGGGCGAAAGAGACCCTCGCCCGCTATCGGCTATTTGGACCGGTGCGAGCCGTCGCGACGGACCAGGCACTCTTCGTGCGGGAAGATGACCCTTCTCGGGGTTGGAGAGAGGCGGAACGCCTGAGGATTCAAACCGCCCAATATAATGCGAGGCGACTACTTACAGAGAGAACCGATTTTGCACCCGATGGAGCAATTATTGTTCGTGTCCGTCGCTTGTATGGAGAGGCCGGCCGGTTGTTAAAGGTGCGCCTATATAACACTCGGGACGAGTTGTGGCGGGAGACTACTCGCGTCCATGATGCTTCCGGGCTTATGGTACGGGCGGTAAGTACTGATGCTGATGGGGAACTGTGGTTTCGCGATGAATATCGCCATGATGAAGATGGCCGACCGATCGAAGTTGAGCACTATGATCCGGACGGGACATTTTTGCACCGGGCACTGTTCCGATATGAAAACAACAAACTGATAGGTGAGCGCTTGCTTTTAGATGCTGATGGCGCGCCTATTTCGAAAAACACTTATAAGCACGACATGGACGGGCGCCTGAACGAGGTAGTGACATATGGTCGTGGCGGTACCATTGTTTCCCGTTGGGAGTATCAGTACGACAAACAGGGAAATGAAAGTGAGTGGACCGCTTATCGGGCGGACGGTACCATTAGGCGCAAGGAACTTTTTACCTATGAATATGACGACTTTGGCAATTGGGTAAAAATGGTAACTTCGGAATGGGTGCCTAGCGAAACGGGTGGCGAGATCGAGCCAGCGGAAGTAGTGTACCGTGGTATCCGTTACCATACCCCGAAGGACGCTCCTTAGGTATGTGGGGGGAGGCACGCCGCAAATAGTGGTGAGGCTAAATTGCGTGCGTGGCGCTTTCAGGCGTCCTGGATCTTGGACGGATCAATAGATAGGTGATTTTGTGTCCGGCACCTTGATACTCTGTGTGTTCTAGTGTCGGCACGACCGGAAATCTTTCTTGACAGTTGACGCGACAGGGAGCTAGGGTCCGCCTCAGAGATGTTTCGCCCGCACGAAAATTATGAAAGATGACCAAGGAGGGAGTATGGCGACGAAAGATATCAGGCTCGCGTATGGTATCGATGTAGACGCAGTGGCAGGCTGGCTTGGTTCGTACGGAGGAGAAGACTCGCCAGATGATATCTCGCGCGGACTTTTTGCCGGTGAGGTTGGGGTGCCTCGGCTCCTTCGGCTGTTCGAAAAGTATGGGTTGAAGACGAGTTGGTTCATTCCCGGCCATTCAATCGAAACTTTTCCGGAGCAGACGCAGATGGTTGTTGATGCAGGCCATGAAATTGGTGCGCATGGTTATTCACATGAGAATCCGATTGCGATGAGCCCTGAGCAGGAAGAAGATGTTTTGGAAAAAACCATTGCGCTGATTGAACAGACCGCAGGGAGGCGTCCTGTCGGATATGTTGCCCCATGGTGGGAGTTTTCGAATGTAACGAACGAACTACTCATCAAGCATGGGTTCGTGTACGACCACAGTTTGATGCATAATGACTTCCTCCCCTATTATGTGCGGGTAGGTGATAGATGGACAAACATTGATTACCGGAAATCTGCGAAGGAGTGGATGCTTCCGCTAGTTCGGGGGCAGAAAACCGGGCTCGTCGAGATTCCTGCCAATTGGTACCTGGATGACCTGCCGCCTATGATGTTCATTAAGAAAGCGTCTAATAGTCACGGCTTTGTAAACCCACGTGACATCGAACAACTCTGGAAAGATCAGTTTGATTGGGTTTACCGAGAGTGCGACTACGCGGTATTTTGCATGACCATACATCCTGATGTGAGCGGACGACCGCAGGTCCTTATGATGCACGAGCGACTCATCGAATATTTTAATAGCCATGCAGGGGTTAGTTGGTCAACATTTTCGGAAATCGCCGTAGATTTCAAGAATCGCGACACTGCGGAATAGCTGGTTGGAGAAAAAATGGATTTTGCCAAACTGGGTAATACGGGAATGACCGTATCGCGCCTGTGCCTGGGATGCATGAGTTATGGTGGCGGGGCCCTACCGGAGTGGGCACTGTCCCGGGAGTGGGCATTAGACAAGGCCAACGCACGTCATCATTTTACCTACGCAATAGAGGCGGGGATAAATTTCTTTGACACGGCCGATGTGTACTCCGTAGGACTGAGTGAAGAGATTACCGGCCATTGGCTAGGTGAGTTATCCTCGCGCGAAGACGTAGTTATTGCCACAAAAGTGTGGGGCAAAATGGGTCCCGGGCGGAACCGCTCTGGGCTCGGCCGGAAACATATTATTCGGGCCTGTGAGGATTCTCTTAGACGCCTCAACACGGACTACGTAGACCTGTATCAAATTCACCGCTGGGACTTTTCGACACCGTTAGAAGAAACTCTAGAAGCCCTGGACTCGTTGGTTGTGAGCGGTAAGGTTCGATATCTTGGAGCGAGCAGTATGGCGGCATGGCAATTTGCGAAAGCCCTACACACCGCAAAAGAACGCGGCTGGAAATGTTTTGTGTCCATGCAGAATCACTATAACCTGATCTATCGAGAGGAAGAACGGGAGATGAATCCCTTGTGTATAGACCAGGGCATCGGGCTCATTCCTTGGAGCCCCCTTGCCCGAGGGTTCTTTGCTGGGAATCGTCACCCGGAGAAATCGGAGGACCTAACGACTCGCGCAAAAACGGATGCGTTCGCACACGACAATTACTTCCGAGAGAATGATTTTAAAATTTTTTCGGCGGTCCAAGCCGTGGCGGACGAGAGAGGGATTAGTCCTACACAGGTCGCGTGTGCCTGGGTCTTGCAGGCTCCAGGCGTAACTGCACCGATCATTGGTGCCACGAAAGTTGATCACCTTAAAGAGTTAATTGCGGCCGTCGATATCAATCTCAACGATGAAGAGGTTTCGATGTTAGAAGATCCATACCAGCCGCATCCAATTTTAGGGCATTCCCAGCCAAACCCTCGCAAAATGCTATAAAAAGAAGCCTCGGGATGGAAGCACGTGACACAGATCACCACGACAGGGAACACCGTTTTGCCTTTCTGTGGATAGCCTGTCTCACGGCGATCATTAGTATTCGGGAATTTCTTGCACCACTCCTTCGCGCAGATATCCATGACGAAGACTTTGCACATCATGTCTGGTGGACCTATAAATGGTCCGACCCAGAACTTTTTCCGTCGGACCTCGCGAAAGATTTTTTTTCGCTACCGATCTTGGCTCCCTATGGGTACCAATGGTATTTCCGGACCTTTGGGGTCGTGTTTGATGCGCAATTTTTGGCAGAAATACTGCCGTTCTTTCTCGCAGGAATGGGCGTCACAATCGCATTTCGTGTTGGCGGGTGCATAGGCGGGGGAATGTATGGGGGAGTAATTGCCGCGTTGTATTTTTGTTTCGCCGAAATCCGCTTCCTGCACGCAGGCCTCCCGCGTTCATTTGCAACGCCTATCCTTTTGTACGGAGCATGGGCGCTAGTAGGGCGACGTAATGCCGTATTTGGCTTTGCTATCCTCCTAGCAGCGCTTTTTTATCCGCCGTCCAGTGCCAATTTGGTCCTGCTGGGAGTTGTCGTCGTTGGTACACGGTATTTCCGGATGCGTGAACTGCCGGACCAGTGGTTCCCTATGCTGGCCTGGACGTTGTGCGGGATGGTGGTTCTGGCAGTAGCGTATTTGGGGCCCGTGCCCGAAGAAATAGGGGATAAAGTCAGTTTCTCTGAAGCTTATGCTATGCCAGAGTTTTGGCAGGGAGGGCGGAACCATTTTTTTGATTCTGACCCCTGGCATTTTTATTTTGGTAAACGGAATGGCTTGGGAATTGACCCCGGTTTGGCTTTGGCACTTAGTTTGGCGTTGGTCGTTATCTGGAAGAGATTCCCGGCGGCAATACGGCCAGAAGCCTGGGCGTTTGTCGGTACATCGCTCGCCCTCTTTGTTCTTGCACACCTTATGTTGTTCAGTTTGCATTATCCCAATCGCTTCACCCTTTATGCCGTTCCCGTGTTTGGGCTGTTCGTAGTAATTGGCGTCGCGACGGAGATTCGGAAACTAGTGTTGCAGTATCCGTCTTTTCGAGGACTTCTCGGTCGTCTTTTCCACCGAAGAGTGATGGTGGCGCTCAGCGCGGCAATACTATTTGGCTTCGGGGTAGAGGCGGCCATGAAGCTCAACGCGGTTTTAGGCGCACCACCAGATGCGGACCGCGAGGCCGTGTATACGTTTCTCAAAACGTTACCGAAAGATACTCTGGTGGCCTCGCATCCAAACGATGCGGATAATATCCCCCTACGAGCCAACCGCAGTGTTTTAGCGTCCATGGAAACCTCTCTCGCCCTTTATACCGGCTACTATGGGCAAATGGCAGACCGGATTGCGGCTTCATTGGCCGCGTTCCATGCATATGATTACGAGGTAGTTGACCGACTGTACGGAGTGTATGGAGCTGACGTTTTCGTGGTAAATCTTGCTCGGTATGACGAAAAGAAAAGTCTCTATTTTAAGCCGTTCTACGTTCTCACTGAGTCGCAATGGAACGCAGGGAACCGAAAGGGGTTTATTCTACAAGACCCGGAACCCGAGAGGGTACTGTTCCGACGCGGCGACTTCATAGTCGTGCGGCTAGGTTTGCCGAATAATCCGCCGTCGTGAGGCCGTGGTCTTTTCACGGCAACGCTTGATTCAAACGTCGCCGATCGTGAAACTCCACTTCAAATTAAGGAGACATCGTCGAGCAGTAATTTTTACCTACCTTTAATCTGTTTGTGCAGATAATACGGCAGAGGCTGTGTCCGCCACGACCGTCCCCTTGAAAAAGTCCGGGTTTGTCTCGCCAAAAATTCTGATCGGATTGTCGCACGTAAAATCCTTGAAATTGTCGGGGGTCATAAGCCCATCTTCGACAAATTCGTGTGTTTCTCTTAGTACATGGGCCATGTTCGGTACGTCGAAATGCCCGATGTCAGATCCAAATAACGCATGGATTTGAGCCCTGAATGGGTTATTCTTCGTGTTGAATGCCAGTGTATTCATTCGGTCGTCTGCCTCGCACCCAAAATAGAAGTTCTCGGTAAACAAATGCTTGATGTCCGAAGCGGCCGTAATTTCGCAGGCGGAATAGTCGTCAAGGTTTTCAATTCCACCCGTGTCCGCTGACCCGCGGGGCGACATGGCGGTATCGAGTGCGGATTCTCGTTCCCGGAGAGCTTCGATCATAACGGTATTTCCGTACTCCTCAGCGAGTTGGCGGAATAACGTGTGATCGAGATTTTTCGGGTCTACCTCAGCGAGTGCGTTGATGTTTCTCTTCTCCCAGTGCTCTATGAGATCGATATACAATTGGCAGGCCCAGCCGACGCCGCCTTCTAGAAAAGCAAACTTCAGAGTGGGGAAGCGTCGCGTAACGCCGCCCAGGAACAAGGCCTTGCAGACCGCCTCGTTCGCCGCCGCGAAGTGTCCGATATGATTGTAGGTGAAGTTACTAGGCGATACCCGCATAGCAAAACCGCGCCCTCCCGAATGAAAAGAAGGTGCCACTTTCAACTCGACGCATTTTGCCCAGACGGGATCATAGTTGTAATCGCTGTCGAGCCCGAGAACGTCCCGGTAGGCTGTGAACTTTGCGGCGTCGGGGTGGACTTCATTGGCCGCGGGTACATCGCGGCGTATCAGGCTGCCTAGCATCACGACTTTCATGCCGAGCTGATTAACCGCGTAATCTAGTTCCTCGACGGCTTCGTCGGGCGTGTGCATTGGAATGACGGCCGATGGAGTTAATCGGTCGGAATACTCTGCGAAATAGTCAGCAGAAAATGTGTTGAAAGCCCGGCATGCAGCTTGCCTCTGTTTTTGGTCGGGTATCAGGGGTAAGCCCAGCCCCGCGGTGGGGTACATGACGCCGAAGTCGAAACCGAACTCGTCGAGTCGTTCATAAAGGAGCTTCGGGATCACCGCTGTGGCCCGATCGCGAGTGTTCTTAGTGGGCAATGCCCAGAAGGCCTGTTGACCGGTCCCGTTTGCCCGACGGTCAGCCACCGACATGGCCAATTCCTTTTGTACCAATTTTGGGAAGAAAGAGAATCCATCAACCGCTGCCTGACCGCCAATTTTCTTCATTTCCTCCCGAACCAATGGACCGAATTCTAGCCAGTGCCCATCAGCGTCAATGATAGGATGGTTTAACTGTGCCCTTACTTGAGACGAATCGGAAGTTCCTTTGTTGGTCATACATTCCCCCTTAAAAATTCCTAGTCACGGTAGTCTGGTATCTTACCAAATTTCTGCCCGACGCTCGGAGAACAATAGAAAGTTCCGGACCCATTTTCAACGCGCGCGCGATGATTTATTGTCAGCCGCCCATTTACTCTGCGTCTTCCGGTGCGAGAGTGTCTATCTTGTCGAGTTCGGCGGCGGACAGTTTCCAGTTAACGGCCTTGGCGTTAGCGCGCACCTGTTCTGGCGTCGTAGCGCCGGCAATCACCGACGCAGTGCAAGACTGCGCGGCTAACCAGGAGAAAGCTAGCTCCAAGAGCGTATGGTCGTTCTCTGCCACGAAATCCGCCAATGCCTCAACCTTGGTGAAATTTATTTCTGAGGCCATACTCCGCGTAAATTTGAGAACGTCTAGACGTGTTCCTGGGGCAAACCCTTCCCCTCGCTTGTATTTACCGGTGAGCATGCCACTGGCGAGGGGGAAATACGGTAATTGTCCTACACCAAGCGTGTCACAGGCTGGAATGACGTCGGACTCTGCCGTTCGGTTCAATAGGCTCCATTCATTCTGGGCCGAGACGAAATCGGGAAAATTGTTTTCTTTTGCTGTTGTGGCAGCAGTGCGTATGTCCTTACCGGAAAAGTTGGAATGGCCGATGGCGCGGACCTTGCCTTGTTCTACCAGCCTTCCCAGGGCTTGTAAGGTTTCTTCGATAGGCGTTTCTGGGTCTGGGTAATGTATTTGGTACACGTCTATCCAGTCAGTGTTTAACCGGCGCAGACTCTCTTCGGCACTGCGCAAGATGTGGTCTTGGGTGCCCCACCGGTCCCCCGACTTGGTTATTTTAGCCTGCCCGCCGAATTTTGTTGCGAGTACGATGTCTTTCCGGCGAGGTCCCAGAACTTTGCCTAAAAATTCCTCCGACTGGCCATCCCCGTACATATCGGCCGTGTCGAAACAATTTATTCCGACCTCTATAGCAGTATCGATAACCTTTCGACTGGCGGGTAGATCTATTTTCATTCCGAAATTGTTGCAACCGAGGCCGACGAGACTGGTTTGGATTCCTGAATGTCCTAGCGGGCGTATTTCCATGAGTTCAACTCCTGTCACCACGATTCGAAATCGGATATGACAATTCTGGGCGTCCCGAGCAGCTCTATTCGGGATCCCAAGTTTCGGGCTGCGTACTCTATTCTGAAGCTAGCGAGAAAGTGGTCTGCATCTATTTTTCATTTTGTACGCTTGAATGCGTCCGTCTTGGTTGTATTGAGGCTTGTCCTTCCGAAACGCCCGTGGTTTAACCGAAATGAAGAGGGGGCAACTATGGCAACGCTGACCGAATATCAAGACAGATATAAGCACGTTCAAATGGAACGGCGCAATGGAATATTGCAATTAAGTTTGCACACTGATGGGAAGACTTTGCACTGGGGTGAAGGTCCCCACTCGGAGCTTGGAAAGTGTTTCTACGATATTGGGAGTGACCCGGAAAACAAGGC
>CAYWPF010000012.1:0-8653 GCA_964460065.1 uncultured Enterobacteriaceae bacterium | reverse complement strand
TGAGAGAAAATGGTTGGTTTGGACAGGCAGTATTTCTTATGGCTTGTATCTCTGGCACTACCCTATCTTTCGTGTGCTACTAAGCTACGGATATTCGACAGATGAAAGATTGCTTTTTGGAAGTCTCTTAACCTTTGGGGTCGCCACCTTGTCGTTCTATTTTTTGGAACGGCCTATTTTGCAAAAGAAAAAGAATTTTCAGACTGACCTGCCCCCAAAATATTTTTCACGCGACAGAGTTTTTAATTCCGACGCTACATAGCAGCTCGTCTTGGTTTATGCCTTGTTGTTTACAAGTTTGCGCGTCTGGATCTACTACAGGAAGGGATAGCCAGGACCATATTCTAATTCAGATGCCAAGCCGACTTCCGACACCGCATACACGCGAACTTTTAAATTATTTGTGTCCCGGACGGCGAGGGTAAAAGTGAATCCCGCCTGGAAGAGTGGCATCTTGAGAAAGTGCGCCACACCGGGCCGACGAATTGTGGGACTTCCGACGTGAGCTAATTTGTCATTTATGAACACCCATATAGCTTTGGGTAACTGCGCATTAGGGACATCTGCCGCCCAGCCCGTGAGGACCAACTTGGAATCCAGCAGGGTCGCCCGGTCTACCCACCCTTTGAGATAACCAGGGCGTAGGCGCAGTTTTTCTCCTTGGCCTGTGATGGTGGATTCCTGCGTTCCTGGATCGTACTCCGGAAATTCTTGAAACTTTCCGGTGGGTCGTAGGAGTGTAGTACCCCGATTGGTTTTTGAAACGAGCAGAGGAAAGACCAGGTTTTTACCTGACCGCAAAGATGCCTCGTCAACCAGAGCGCCCCATCGTCCGTGTTTACCTTGCACCGGAACGGTCCAGGGCCGCGTTATTGCCCGTATAGTACCATTGATGGCTATGGCGATAGGGGGTGAGATTTGTACCGTTCGGGACCTCAAATGACCACTAACATACACGGGAAGCACCGTGGCGCGAAGATCAACGCGTGTATACGCTTCAGGCGTATCGAGTTTGACCGCGAGACCAGGCGCTTCCTCGATCGAAAATTGGGAAACTGGCAAACCTATAAGACCAGCATGGGATCCGATTGGGTACCCTCCCGGGGGTGTTGTGTGCCCTGAGTCTAAAAGTTTCAGTTTTCGTTCGAGGGCGGGCCAGTCTCTAGACCCAGCAAATGATGCGGGAAAGGACAGCCGCGTATGATTGCTAGCCATGGTCCTCGCAAAATATGTTTTCTGCGGCCGGTCCTGTCCGGCATCAGTAATGGATCGGCCATCTACTGGCCATGGCACAGAAACCCCGAGCGCTTTCGCGATGGTCGGGACAATATCAATCGTTTCTACGTTTCGGTCATTTATATATCCCGTGGTCTGATATGGCTTCTTTACGAAAAGTGGAACCCGAAGAATATCTTGATAGTTTGTGTCGCTCAGTGCTCGGCGAAAGTCATTCGGTCTAAAACTGGCCCCATGATCGGCCGTGATGATTATGTAGGCTTGGTCATACAGCCCCTTCTCCTTCAAGCCTTTGACGAGTTGGCCAAAAAGAGAGTCTACAAATCCAATCTGCAATAGCGCCCTTTGGTAGGCTTGAATAGGTGCCCATTCATCCGCTTGCCATCGTTCCGAAGTACTCCCCGGCAGATCGGGGGTTGCACGGTATCGTTTTCCAGACGGTAACCACGAGTACGGAACATGTGGCAGCATCGAGTGCAGAAAATGGAACGTTGGTTGTGCAGAGGGCCGGATTGTCTCCACAAAATGTAGAAAATCTGAGGCCCGATCGTCCGGCCTTGGAGGGCGGGTCCGGTTTTTTCTCCAGCGTTCTTGGGCTACATCCCTCGCATAACTTAACGTCGGAATAAAATTGTTCCAATCCTGCAAAATAGTAGGTAGCTCCTCACGGAAATCGTGTGGAAGAAACTGATGGAGATGCAGGACGGTCACATCTTTGACGAGCGCACCGAGCCGAGAGCTGAACGCGACGGACTGGGTAATACCCTGCCCGCACAAGTGTTGGGGGCACAGTTGGGTGCGCGCCTCTTGTACGTGCAAGTTGTACGACTCACCTAACAGCGCAAACAGATTATGAGGATGGTCTAACGCGGTTGGAAGCAGTGACCTATCAGGGTATTTCCCTGTAACGATGCTGGGCAGTGCAAGGATCGTTGATTCGCTTACAGTTGTAGCATTGCGAAACCACGTAGCCTCGTCAGCAAATTTGGCAAAATACGGATATCGGATGGCATCAATTTGGTAGTCCTCATCCATCAATGCCGCCAGCGGAAATTCATCAAACACGACCATCACAATGGGGAACGAGGCCGTAATGTTCTGTGGCGGTAAGGCTACCGCCTCGCCTTTCACCACCAACTTGGACACTGGTGAGAGAAATAAGAAGGCTATTGGAAACACAACAACTGACGGCGTGCAGAATGTCATGAAACGTCGCACTGGTGCTAACTGATGATATAGCCAAGTTGCACCGCCGCTTATGACCACAGCTCCGCTAACCAGCATACTCCCGGGCAGGCTTGTCATCTCCCAGTTGAATGTATGCTCGGCCAGTCGGTAGGCATGCAGGATGAATGCGGCACCCAACGCGACGAGAAACATCCGCTGACAAACGAGGAACGCAGGTCGACACAGTCGGGAGAGCCCCCATAATACCCCGACTAGGATTCCTGGCACGAGGAAGCTTAGGAACCCCACCAAAGCAAAAATTTCGGCCGGCTGGGACAGATGCGCTATGAAAAATTCTGGTGACCGGCCTAACAGGTCGTAGATCGGCTGCGCGACGGCAAAACTCATGAGGACCCATACATGAAGGCTCTCGCTGAGACAAATCCATCGTTTTCGCGCTTTCATCGCTCGCGCCTGATATTCCAGGGAGTGTTCGCCAAGGGCTCAGAACATCGGGGTTGGAGCCAGGCAGGAACGATTGACATCCAACCTTGCCTTTTCTCTCACCCATCTTTTTTTGTTCGTAGAGTAATAGAGGAAACGGATTCCGATGTCGAGTCTCCGAGACTAACGGATATCAAACACTTTTTATGCGGAAGCAGCAGAAGATCATCTATAATTGTGGGCAGCGCTAGAAACAGCGTCAAGCGAAAAGATCAGTGCTTCAAAAGAAGGTAATATAGGCAGAATCTCGTCTGTACCCGTTCTGGCGGGGGCTTTTGCGGCTCTTCGCTCTGTCAAGGAAAGAAAGGTATAGAAACCTATCTGGGACGAAATATTATAGAAGGAGAAGTGCCTGATGAGTCCCGCGTCCGTGTCGATTATTTCCAGAAAACACTAAGCTTTTCGGTGTTAGCGGTGGACGTAGCCGCCTAGAATTGTACCGTGGTTGTAAATGGTAAATATAGCGGCCGTTTATTTCGATTGGTCGTCGGCCCGCCTCGCCCTTATAACGACGAAAATGCTCCCGGAGATTTTGGTATCCACAAGATTCTGTCCAATAATATCCCGTTACTTAGCGCAGTTTCCGAAAAAACGCCCGAATGTCTTCTGTTAATTGATTCGGCTCCTCGGCGTGGGCGAAGTGGCCCCCGGCCGTCATCAACGACCAGTGTTTGAGATTGTAATAGCGCTCTGCCCACTTGCGGGGCATAAGTGCCAACTCTTTTGGAAAAATAGCAATACCCGTAGGGGATTCCACTACCGGCGTACGGTCGTGTGAGGGTGCCCACATATGTTGCTTCGCTTCGTAGTAATAGCGTACTGACGTAACGAAGGTTTCGGTGACCCAGTAGATCATCATGGTATTGAGCAGGTCATCTTTCGAGAAGCGTGTTTCAACTTTCCCACCGCAATCGCTCCAATTCCGACGTCGTTCCAGGATCCAGGCACACAAGGCTACCGGAGAATCATGCATCCCGTACGCGAGCGTCTGAGGATCTGTGGTTTGAACAACCACGTGACTCGTTGCACTTTTCATCCGTGTTTGCATCTGTTCGTACCAGCCTTCTTCCCCCGGCCCGTACTCCTCGGCGTCGACGTGCTCTCCTGCAAAGAATCCCAATGGTAATGAGAGGTTAATGTGGGTGCCGATGAGATGTTCAGCATGTTTATGACCGAGTTGTGTTGTTACCAGGGCGCCCCAATCGCCGCCCTGAGAGCCAAACTTCTGATAGCCGAGTACGTCTTGCATAAGTTTGACCCAGAGGTCTGCGGTACCAGCGAAGTTGATGCCTGGGGTAGTCAGCGGTGAGGAAAATCCGAAGCCTGGCAAGGACGGGACCACGACGTCAAAGGCGTCGTGGGGGTCGCCACCGAAGGAGGCGGGATCTGCTAATGGACGAACGATGTTCTTTAAGTCCCAGAACGTCCACGGCCACCCATGAGTGAGGATCAATGGAGTGGGATTAGGGCCCTTGCCTGGCTCGTGAATAAAGTGAATAGGGATACCATCTATGCTGGTTTTATAGTTAGCAAAAGTATTTATCTCGCGTTCGGTTTTGCGCCAATCATAGCCATTTAGCCAATACTCAACCAACTCCATCAGGTAGGCTTTATTGGTTCCGTACGCCCAATCGTCATTGTTAAAATCGTTCGGCCAGCGGACCCGAGTCAATCGTCCGCGCAAGTCGGTTAGCGTCTCTTCAGGAACAGCTACGGTAAAGGTCTCTTTTTGCATTGGTACTCCCTAGAGTTCATGTTCGGGAAAATCGCGAAAGAACGGCCCAAGTCCGAGTAGGGTGGTGACGGAGACACGGCCCGCATCTTGCCGTCCGGTTTTGTTTGTCCCTTGCGAGCAAGCCGGTCAACGCCGTGGAGCTATAAGGAATCGGCGAATCCTTTTATATCGCGAATAGTGGCCGCGTATACATCAGGAAGAGCCCCACGGAAAAGCACGTCGGCTGCGTGACAGGTACCGTTAACGGTCCTGCTGTACACAGGGACCCCTGCTTGCATAAGCATTTGGTAATAAGTGAGGCCCTCGTCGCGGAGCGGATCCAATTCATTGACGGAGATAACGTGTGGGGGCAGGCCCTGTAAGTCTTCCTTTGTGGCCCAATATGGCCAGGCCAGGGGATTCTTGTCGTTTTCCCCTTTTGGGTCGTACACGCTGGCCAAGACTTCCATTAGCTCACAACTAATAAAGTACTCGTTATTCTCATGTAGAGAACGAAGCGCTTTGGCAGGATTTGCCCAATGGCCGTAAATGTATGGGCAGAGCGCATAGACTCCGTCAATTTGCGCTAGGCGGTTATCCTTTTTGGCCTGCAAGCATGTTGCGAGGGCAAGGTTGCCGCCGCCGGACTCGCCCGAGACGACAATTTTTGATGCGCCGAGTTGGGAAAGGTGATCATAGGTCCATTCTAGTCCGCTAGTGCAGTCGTTAAGCCCTGCAGGAAACGGATGGTTGCCCAACGTACCGGCGCCGTTACGGAATTCCACTCCGACGGCGATCATGCCTGCGGCGGCGAGTTCATCCCGCCAGCGCCTATAAGTAGGGTCGTCAGCGGTCAATATAACCATGCCTCCCCCGTGCAGGTGGTACACGCAGGGCCTCGAAACGGACATGTCTTGGGGTGTGTGGATGTACAGATTAATGTCGTTTCCGTCGACTCCGTTGATGACTTCCGTTCTCCGGTCGACGGTGCGAATCTCTTGGAGGTCCTTATACATCGCGGCGAAGATTCCTGTCATTCCGGTTTCATTCGCCGCGCTGAAATCCACTTTTTCCTGCAAAGGTGAGTCGGCATTCACAGGCACCGCCGGGAGAGCGCCAGCTAAACCGTAGGGTTCGCAGGCACGGATCAATCGAGGGTCAGCTCGAGGATCGGTCTTCAACAACTCGTTTGGGTTGCCGATGCGTCCGGGTAACGTAGGAAGTTCGTCTGTGTTCGGTCCTCGTGCGGTCATGATGATTCTCCTCTTTTTCACGGGGCTTGGGGAACAGCATTGCTTCGTAAAGCACGAAGGCTTTGCGGCGATACAACCTCAGTATCTAGCAAGGCGGGTTAGTGCCATGCAAGGGAACAATCTGTTCCCCGTCCGACGTTGGTCAATACCAGGGCCGCTGACGTTCCCGTTCCCGAACGCTCCCGTCAAGAGGGCGAGGCGGTAATCTTGGCGGGCTTGCCGCGTTGCTGGGGTCGCTGATAGGATCCCCCATGACTTTAGGCGAACCTGTGTAAGAAACATGGTGCGCGCTGGGATACCCGAGCGAGTGGCGATGCAGATGACAGGGCACAAGACGCGTAGTGTGTTCGATAGGTATCATGTTGTGGCTGAATCAGGCCTCCGAGAAGCGGCTAAAAAGCTGAGTACCGCTCATATGGGCACAATTGCGGACACAAGTAGTTCGTTGGAGAAACAAAACACAGCGTAAACTACTGAAAAGATTAATTATGCCACCCTAGCTCAGTTGGTAGAGCTACTGATTCGTAATCAGTAGGTCGTCGGTTCAACTCCGATGGGTGGCTTCCTTCAACCCCCTGTTCTTGCAGGGGGGTTTCCGGCAAAGTTGAGCTGGGGACGGAGGATATATGTGCCACATGCTCCCATACTCATTTCCAAAGAGACATTACGTTGTTTCGTGCTGCTTGCACAGGCTTTGTCCAACAGTGGTGTCCTCGGATTGCCAAGGGCACGTTGCTATGAAAAAAAGAAACTAAGACGCCCGTTTTGAACAAACTAAGTACAGGAACCGCGTCTTTTTGAGGCCGTGCCGTTTAAACCCTACTGCCAGAGGGCTAAGCGTCGTAGTTTATTCTTGGGATGGAGAGTTAACACTTTTGGGAAGCAGAGACGCCAAAGGCCTGCGCATTGCGGTTGATACTGGGGGAACCTTTACGGACGTAGTCGTCACAGACACCCAGGGGCACATAACCATCGCAAAGGCATTGACGACCCCAGAGCGAATCTTCCGTGGTATGAGACTTGCGCTTGAGGCGGCCGCTAAGACGCTGTCTTTCTCGCTTGAAACTCTCCTTGATCAAAGCGACGTTCTAATTTACGGCACCACACGGGCCACCAATGCAATAGTCACTGGGCAATCCGCCAGGACGGCGTTTCTTACTACCCAGGGGTTTCCCGATACCCTGGTACTGCGCGAGGGTGGGAAATTCAATCCGCACGATTTCTCTCGGCCATATCCGAAGCCTTACATTCCCCGACGCTACAGCTTCGAAATTGACGAACGGGTGAACGCTGAAGGTGAGATCGTGGTCCCACTCACAGAGTCTCAAGCACGAACTGTCCTA
The DNA here is from genome assembly GCA_964460065.1 of uncultured Enterobacteriaceae bacterium. GTDB lineage: Bacteria > Desulfobacterota > Binatia > Bin18 > Bin18 > Bin18. The sequence continues at coordinate 1,436 of CAYWPF010000012.1, read as the reverse complement.
GCTCAGGTAGGGGAGAAAGGCTTCGAAGCAATCGCTGTATGTCTGTTATGGTCAATCGCTAATCCCGCTCACGAACAGCGCCTCGGTGAGCTGATTGAAGCTGACTTGCCCGGTATCCCCTTTACACTGTCACACCGTCTTAATCCGATCTTACGAGAATATAGACGGGCTTCATCGACGGCTATCGATGCCTCTATCAAGCCGCTTATGCAGCAACATTTCCGCGAGTTGGAGACCGACCTCCGTGATGGGGGGTATCGCGGAGAAATTCTAGTCAGCACGACGATCGGCGGCTGTCTCGACATTGCCGGCGTGGTCGAACGTCCGATTCACACTGTCAGGTCTGGGCCGGCAATGGCGCCTGTTGCTGCTTTTCATTACGCTAGCGTTGAGACCGATTCGCCTTCGGTGCTCGTAGTCGACACAGGGGGCACGACTTTTGATGTGGGTCTGGTGCGTGATGGGACGATAGCCACTACCCAAGAAACGTGGTTGGGCGACAAATTCACCGGGCATATGCTTGGCCTTCCGGCGGTTGACGTCCGCAGTGTCGGCTCTGGCGGTGGCTCAATAGCTTGGCTCGATCCGGGTGGTCTACTCAGAGTTGGACCTCGGAGCGCTGGCGCCCGGCCCGGCCCCGCCTGCTACGGTCAGGGTGGGATGGAACCGACAGTGACGGATGCTGCTTTGGTTCTCGGGTATCTTGACCCAAAGTATTTTCTCGGTGGCGAGATGAGATTAGACTCTGATGCCGCTCGCAGAGCGCTAAAGCGTATTTCCCGCCCGCTTGAACTGTCAATCGAGGCAGCAGCTTATTCTGTCCTCGCTGTCGCCAATGAGACCATGATTAATGCGATTGAGGATATCACGGTTAGTGATGGCATCGATCCTCGGGAGGTAGTCTTGGTTGCCGGTGGCGGAGCCGCCGGCATAGGGATTCTAGCGATCGCCTGCGAACTCGGCTGCTCAACTGTGGTCGTGCCGCGAACCGCGAGTGTGCTATCGGCGTGTGGCATGCAGTTTGCCGACATTCAGATTGAGCAGACGGCGAGCGCACCGGTCCGTTCCCGAAGTTTTGATATCAAGGCGGTGAACGATGCACTCGACGCCATCGAAAAACAACTTGATACATTGGCTGAGCCACTCGTCGTCCGGGGATTTTCTGATCGAGTCGTCGAATACCGCACGTCGGCGCACTATGCTGCTCAAGTGTGGGAACTCGACGTTCCGCTTGCGGTACGCCGGTTCCAGACCGCTGACGACGCCGCCGCTTTGGTCGAAGCGTTTCACAAGGCTCATGGGCGTGTATTTACGGTGATTGACCAGGACAGCGAGGTCGAATTTCTGAACTGGACCGGCCGACTCACCCTGCGGCTGCCTAGGAACGTCGGACCCGCCGAACCCTTCACCAGTAGCGTTGTCCGGTCTGAAAATCA